>JBOGJK010000797.1:0-10267 GCA_050745345.1 Thermoanaerobaculia bacterium | reverse complement strand
CATCTACCGCTTCCGCCGCGCCGACATCGAGACCTACGACATCGTGCGCCGCCGCGTCCGGGAATCGGGCGGGCGCCTGCTCACGCTCTCCACGAGCTTTCGCTCGACGCCCGCGCTCTGCGGCTGGGTCAACGGCGCCTTCGCGCGGCCCGGCTTTTTCCCCGCCGAGTCCACGCCCGAGCAGGCGGCGCACGTGCCGCTCCACCCGGAGCGTGCCGAGCCGCCGGCCGGGACCGCCGTCTTCCGGCTCGAGACGCCCGCCTCCGGAAACGCCGACCAGCCGGTCGTCGATTGCGACGCCCGGCGGATCGCGGGCTTCATCGCGGCGGAGGTCTCCGGCGGCGGTCGCCGCCCCGGGGACTTCCTCGTGCTTCTGCGCCGCCGCAAGTTCATGGCCGACTACGCGCGCGCCCTGGAGGAGCGCCGCGTCCCCTATGAGATCGCCGGGGGCGACGCCTTCGGCGGCTCGGAGGAGCTCGCGGCCCTGCTGTCACTGCTCCGGACGCTGGCCGACCCCGACGACCCGGTGTCCTGCGTCGCGGTGCTGCGCGGCTCCCTCTTCGGCGTCGATGACGAGGCGCTCTACCGTTTCGTCCGGGCGGGAGGCCGTTTCTCCCATCGCGCGGAGCTTCCCGCGCAAGCGGACCCGCGGATCCGGCGGGCGATGGAGCTCTTGCGCGAGGGGGAGCGTCTGGTCGAGACGCTTCCGCCGGCCGCCGCGATCGCGCGCTTCTGCGACAGGCTGGGCCTGGTCGCCGCGGCCGCCGCGCAGCCGCTCGGCGACAGCCGCGCCGGAAACCTGCTCAAGGCGCTCGCGGCCGCGCGCAAGCTCTCCGGAGACGGGCTCCCCTTCCCCGCGATCGTCCGCGCGCTCGAGGATCTCCGCCGCGAGAACCTCATCGAACAGATGGGTGTCGAGCCCGGGAGGGCCGACGTCGTCCGCCTCATGACGCTGCACGGCGCCAAGGGGCTGGAGGCTCCCGTCGTTTTCCTGGCCGATCCGACGCGGGACGTACCCGGAGGACGCGACTACTGGATCGAGCGCGGCGAGAACTTTGCCCGCGGACACTTCCGGGTCGTTCGCGAGGGGGAGGATCGCGGCCGGATCGAGATCGCCCGGCCGGCGGCGTGGGATGCGATGGCCGAGCGGGAGAGCCGCTTCGAAGCGGCCGAGAAGATCCGCCTGCTCTACGTCGGAGCGACCCGCGCGAAGCAGATGCTCGTCGTGAGCATCAAGCGGATGGCCGCGGGAAAGGCGGGAGGCCCGTGGGCCGCGCTCGACGCCTCCCTTCGGGAGAACCTGCCGGAGCCTCCCCGGATCGTTCCGGTCGAGCTCCCGACGCCGGCCGCGGGGCTGTCCGGCGAGCTCGCGGCCTTCCGTCGAAGCCTCGCGGAACGCCGCCGGCGCTGCGCCGTTGCGACCTACGCCGCCTCTCGTGTGACCGCTCTGGCCCATGCCGTGGCCGGCTCTCCGGCCCGCGAAGACACCGGCCGGGGAATGGAGTGGGGACGCATCATCCACCGCCTGCTCGAAGCGGCCATGAGGGACGCGTCGATCGACGTGCGGGCGCTCGCGCGAAACTTCTTCGCCGAGGAGGATCGCGCGCCCGGAGACCTGGAGGAAGCCGTGCGGCTCGTCGAAGGGGTGCGGACCTCGCCTCTCTGGAGACGCGCCCTCGCCGCGAAGCGGCGCCTCGTCGAGGTCCCCTTCGCGCGGATGGTCGCATCGGCCGAGCTCGGGCCTCCGTCCGGACCCCCCGAGACGCTCCTGACCGGAGCGATCGACCTCGTCTTCGAAGAGGAAGACGGCTGGACCCTCGTCGACTACAAGTCCGACACCGTGGCCGGGAACCTGCCGGAGCTGTCCGCCTTCTATCGGCCGCAGATCGAGCAGTACCGGAGGCAGTGGCGGGAGCTGACCGGGCGGCAGACGCGCGCCGGCCTCTTCTTCGTCTCGATCGGAGAGGAGGTGTGGATCCCCTAGAGCCTAGAGCGCCATCCCTCCAAAAGGGGCTCGTCCGAGTATGACGAAAAAACGGCAGCTCCCTTAGCCGGGATCAGACGACCGGCTCTCCGCGGCACCCCGGCTTCGGACCGACGCGGCCAGGCGGTTCAAGAAGGTCGCGAACGACCGCCGCCGTGATCTGAAGGATGCTTCTCCTCGCGGAGAAGAAGTTCCGGCGTCCAAACGCGCCGGACCTCGTCAAAGAGGTTTAACCGGGTTGTAGGGCAGGCTGTGGCGAGAAGGTTTCTCCATCGCGACAGGTTCTCGTTGCCCGGACGGGTCTCCGAGGTCGCTACTGCACCCGCGGAGGCGCTTTCGAACCGGGCTTGCCCGGAACGTAGGAGATGACGAACCGCCCGCTCGGTTTGCGGATGATGTCGTTCAATCGCATCGTCAGCGCGTCGAGGAACTCGTCTCCACCCTCGAGCACTTCCACGGCCTGGAGAGCGCCGTCGCGCCGCACGTCCGGATCGGGCGGCTCCTCCAGCCTGACCTCGATCTTCACGCCGTCCTGAGGAGCAAGCCGGAAGCCAGGGTGCGGGGGATTTCTTAAGTCGTTTATCTAAAAAGAGTTATTCGTTGGATGATGACCCGTCAGGCGGCCTGGTGACACTCCGCGGGTCTTCAGGAAATCGGCCGGCTGACAGTTTCTGTCGGGGGAGTACCACTTTTTTCCATATCGCCGGCAGACACTCAGCCGAGCAAGGCCTGCGCCGCTCGCCCGCGATCGGGACGGTGACCAGCGCCGGATCGGGACCGAGGGGGCCGCCGCAGGCATCGCATCTCGCCGCCTCGCGCCGAGCGCCCTCGCCTCTTGCGCCGAGAATCCGATCGAGCCGGTGCCACATCGCCGCCTCCCTTCTCCGGAGAGGCGAGGATCGCGCAGGCGCCCGGACAGTTGCCGTCCGAGCGGAGCCGGGGTTCGAAGCGCGTGGCTATACTCCCGCCCCGGTGAAGAGTGTCGCGCCTCTGAGCGTCCTTCTCACGGCCGCCGGCTGCGCCTCGACGCAAAGACCTCCTTCTTCCCCGCCTCCGGCCACGGCGCCAGTCTCGTCCGTCGCCGGACCTGCCGGCGCGCTTTCCGTGGACGACGGCGGGCGCGGGGGCCTGCCGGTCCTCTTCGTCCACGGCAACGGCGGCAACAAGACACAGTGGGCGGCACAGATCGCTCACCTGCGCAAGACGCGACGAGCGGTAGCCTTCGACCTGCGCGGAATGGGGCAATCCGCCCCGGCCGCCGGCGGCGACTATTCGGTCGAGGGTTTCGCCGGAGACGTGGCTGCCGTGGCCGACACTCTGGGCCTCTCGCGCTTCACGCTGGTGGGGCACAGCTTCGGCGGGGCCGTCGTCTGCGCCTACGCCTGGCGCCATCCGGAGCGTCTGGCCGGCCTCCTGTTCGCCGACTCCGCGGGAGACCTCTCGGGGACGCCGCCGGACGAGATCGAGGGATTGAAGCGTGGCCTCGCTCCGGAAAACTACACGCAGTTCACCGACGCCTGGTTCGACTCCATTTTGAAGAGCGCCGCCGGCTCGACGCGCGAGGCCGTCATGGCCTCGCTCCACGCGACCGCGCGGGAGGTCTTCACGGCCGCGACACTCGCGCTCTGCTCCTTTCCTCTCCGGGACGCCCTCGCGCGCTACGCCGGGCCGCGCCTCTCAATCGTCTCCACCCTGGCCGAGAATCCCCTGGCGATCCATCGCTCGATCGAGGGCATCCCCGCCCGCGTCGTCACGGACGCCAGCCACTGGCTCATGATGGACCGACCCGAGGAGTTCAACCGGATGCTCGACGAGTTCCTGGCGGAGCTTTCCCCCTGAGGAGGCGAGACATGGATGTTTCCATCTGCCGGGTCTTCCTCGCCGCGCTCGCGGCCGCCCTCTCTCTGGCTGCCGGTCCGGCGCCGCCGGATCCACCCCCGGCCCAAACGGCCGACGCGGCCGCGGCCCGCGCGCTCTTCGAGAAGAACCTCGCCGCGATCCGCAACCGCGACCGCGCGTCGCCTACCTCGCCTGCTATCTCGAGGCGCCGAGCCTCGCGCGCACGGGTGCGGAGGGTCCGGTGCTCGGATTCGAGGAGTTCGCCCGGAGCGCGGGGGACCGGTGGCCCGACACCTTCGAGGCGAGCGATCTCCAGCTCGTGCCGCTCTCCGCGGGAGTCGTCTACGGGACGTACCGGTACCGCGTGCGCTACGGCGCCGAGGAGCAGGCCGGCCTCTCGGAGCGGCTCTTCCTGCGCACCGGCGCCGAGTGGAAGATCGCGATGACGAGCGCGTTCGAGGCCCCTGCCGGAACCCCCCCGCCGCCCCGGGCGCTCCAGGGAGGCACTCTCGTCGATGGGACCGGCGCGCCCCCGGTCCGAAACGCCGCCGTCCTCATCCGCGCCGGCAAGATCGAGTGCGCCGGGTCCGGCTGCGAGGTCCCGCGGGGAGTGGACGTGACCGACGTCACCGGGATGTGGATCACGCCCGGCCTCGTGGACGCGCACGTCCACTTCGGGCAGAGCGGCTGGGCCGACGCCCGCCCCGACGCCTTCGACGTGCGGGAGCGCTACCCCTACGAGGGCGTGGTCGAGGGCCTCCGGACCCGCCCGGAGCGGTTCTTCCGCTCGCAGCTCTGCTCCGGCGTGACCTCGGTCTTCGACGTCGGCGGCTACCCCTGGTCGATCGACCTGGCCCGGCGGGAGCGCGAGGACCCGCGCGCCCCGCGCGTCGTCGCGGCCGGTCCGCTCCTGTCGACGGTGGACTACCCGGTCACCCTGCCCGGAGAGAGACAGTTCCTGCACTTGAAGGACCCCGAGACGGCGCGCGCGGCCGTGCGCTATCTCGCCGCGCGGGGCGCCGACGCCGTCAAGGTTTGGTACATCGTGAACAAGGAGCGGAGCCTCGAGGACTCGGCTCCCTCGGTGCTCGCCGCCGGGCAAGAGGCGCGCAAGGCCGGGGTGCCGCTGATCGTCCACGCGACCGGTCTCGCCGAGGCGAAGGTCGCGCTGCGGGCCGGGGCGAAGCTGCTCGTACACAGCGTGGGAGACCTTCCCGTCGACGAAGAGTTCCTTTCGCTGGCGAAGAAGAACGGCACGGTCTACTGCCCCACGCTCACCGTCTTCGGCGGCTACGCGCGGATGAGCCAGGCCATCGCTTCGAAGACCAGGCCGAAAATCGACGATCCGAACGGCTGCGTGGACCCGGCAACGGCCGCGAAGGTTGCGGAAACCGCCACCCTCCTCCTTCCGGAGACCTCGGAATTGCTCGCCCGGATGGAAAAGGGCATCGCCGGGCTGGACCGCAACGGTCGCGCGAATCTCGAGCGCGTCGCCCGGGCCGGCATCCCGGTCGCCATGGGTACGGACGCCGGCAACCCGCTCACCCTCCACGGCCCCTCCGTCTACGCCGAGATGGAGGCGATGCAGGCGGCGGGGCTGACGCCGATGCAGGTGCTCGTGGCCTCGACCCGCGGCGGCGCCCTCGCGATGGGCGTGGAGAATCGAACCGGAACGGTCGAGAAGGGGAAGGACGCGGATCTGCTCGTCGTGGCGGGCGACCCGACCCTCGGCATCGAGAACCTGCGGAAGGTCCGCTACGTCGCGCGCCGCGGCGTGTTGCGCTCGATCGAGGAGCTTTCCGCCGCCGCCGCCGCGAAGGAGGAGAGGCCGGAATAGAATCGCCCCGTGGCGAACGACCCTTCTTCCGTCGCGATCGTCGGGGCCGGGCCGACGGGCATCGCCTGCGCCGTGGAGCTCTCCCGCCGCGGGCTCCCGGCCGTCTGCTACGAGAAGGGGTTCCTTCTCGACTCGATCTACCACTTCCCCGAGGAGATGCGCTGGTACTCGACTCGCGATCTGCTCGATATCGCCGGCGTCCCCTTCCCTTCGCCCGAGGCGCATCCCACGCGGCTGGAGGCCCTCGCCTACTACCGCGCCGTGGCCGAGCGCTTCGGCGTCGCCGTCACACCGGAGACGGAGGTCCTTTCGATCGCGCCGCGAGCCGGCGGCGGCCTCCAGGTCGAGGCGCTCGCGCGCGGCCGGCCAATCCGCTTTTCCGCGCCGGCGGCGATCCTCGCAACCGGCTTCTTTCACAACCCGAAGCGACTGGACGTGCCGGGAGAGGAGCTGCCCCACGTCCACCGCCGGTACGTCTCGGGCTACCCCTTCCACGGCAGCGACGTCGTGGTGGTCGGCGGGAAGAACTCCGCCTGCGAGGCCGCGCTCGACCTCTACCGCCACGGCGCGCGCGTGACGCTGGTCGTGCGAGCCCCCGCGCTCTCGGAGCGGGTGAAGTACTGGATCCGGCCGGACCTCGAGAACCGAATCCGCGCCGGGGCGATCCGGGCCTGCTTCTCGGCGCGGGTGCTCGAGATCACACCGGAGGCGGTCTGGATCGAAGACCCCTCCGGGCGCCGGGAGTTGCCCGCCCGGGCAGTCTTCCGGCTGATCGGCTACGAGACGGACTTCGCCCTTCTTGCTCGCTGCGGCGTGCTTCTCGAAGGGGAACAGCGGCGGCCTGCGCACGATCCCGAGACGCTCGAGTCGAATGTCCCCAACCTCTATCTGGCCGGCGCGATCCTGGGGGGGACCGAGATCGGGAGGATCTTCATCGAGAACAGCCGGCACCACGCCGGCACGATCGCCTCCGCGATCGAGAAGAAGCTGCGGCTGGTGACGGCCTGAGAGCCTGCGGGTGAAGAAGAAAAAGACAAAGGAGCCCACCGGCCGGCACGAGGCCCACGAGACCCGCGTCCACGACGCGTTCGAGTCCTTCCTCGGCAAGCACGGCGAGCGCCTCGACGAGCGCGGACACGGGCTTCTCCGGCGCCTGCGCGACGCCGCCTCGCGCAAGGACCGGGAGGGCCTGCGCGAGCACCTGACCGAGGCCAGAGAGCGGCACGGCTGGCTCTACACGGAGCTGGCGTCGCATCCGAAGCTCGCGACCCTGCTCGACGAGCTCGCCCTCTGGGGCTTCTGAGCGACGCTCGTTGATCGCCCGTCTCCGGCCTCTGGCCGCGGCCGGCGCTCTCCTCGCGCTCGCCGCCACGGCTGCGCCTCCGCGCGCCGCGCAACCGGCCTCTTCCCCGGAGTCCCGGGCGGCGCGCGCCCTTCTCCTCTCCTTCGACGGTGTCGGGGGCGAGCGCCTCGCCCGCCTGCTCGAGCAGCCGGGCAAGCTTCCGCACGGCGGCTTCCGCCGGATCGCGGAGCGCGGTCTCTACGCAAGGCGCTCGCGCCCCCCGGTCCCCTCGCTCACGGCCCCCTCGCACGTCACGCACGTGACCGGAGCGCTGCCCGAGAAGACCGGCATCGTCTCCAACGAGATGCTCGACCGCTCCCGGCCCTTCGGCACCAAGCTTTCCGGCTTCGACGCGCCGATCCGCGCGGAGACGCTCTGGCAGGCGGCGCGCCGGCAGGGAAAGCGCGTCGGCGTGCTCCTCTACCCCGGCGCCGACGGCAAGACCCCGGAGCGCCGGGCGGACTGGGGCATGAACTGGGTCGAGGGGTCGCGGACGAGGCCACGCCTCCAACGGGTCGGCGCGGCGTCGTGGCACGATGCCGCCGACGAGTCTCGCAGCTTCTCCCCGCCCCGGTCGGTCCGGCTCGACTTCCGGCCGGGCGCGCCGGCCTTCCGGCTCATCGCCCTCGACACGGCCGACGACGGGCGGTGCAGCTTCGATCGCCTCCGCGTCGAGCCGGAGGAAGGCCTGTCAGTCGAGATCGGTCCCGGCGACTGGTTCCCCGCGGAAGTCCGGGGCGAGCGGGGACGCACCGGCGCCTGGTGCAAGCTGCTGAGGTTGGCGCCGGACCTCTCGGAGACGGAGCTTTACGTCGGAGACCTCCACGCCAACGAAGCCTACCCGGAAGCGTTCCGCCGCGAGCTCGACTTACGGGTGGGGTTCTGGCCGGGAGTCCCCGACGAGCACGCGTTCGGCTCGCAGTCCGCGCGTCCCGAGGTCTTCCTCGAACAGGCCGATCGCCTGGCCGACTTTCTGACGCGCGCGGCCCTTCTCGCGCTCGAGCGCCAGGACTGGGACCTGATGCTCCTCTACCAGCCTCCGGTGGACGAGGTGTCGCACGAGTTCTTCCTGACCGATCCGAGGCAGCAGGGGTACACGCCGGAGCGCGCCGCGCGCTTTGCCGGCTTCGTGGACTCGGCCTACGCTCTGGCCGACCGCTCGCTCGACCGGATCGAGCGCGCCCTCTCCCCGCGCGACGCGATCTTCGTCACCTCCGACCACGGGATGGTCCCGCTGCTTTCCGCGGTCTACCCCAACGAGGTCCTCCGCCAGGCGGGGTTCCTGCGCCTGGCGGCCGACGGGAGGATCGATCCTGGCTCGGCCGCCGTCGCGATCACGACGAGCGGCATCGCGCACGTCTACGTCAACGCCGCGACCGCCCCGCCCGGCGCGCTCGAGGCGATCGAGAGGCTCTTTGCCGGGTTCCGCCCGGACGGAGAATCCCCCTGGGACCGCGTCGCGCGCCGCTCCGCGGCGGGCGACCTCGGCCTCGACGCGCCGGAGTCGGGCGACATCATTCTTCTCGCCCGGCCGGGAGTCTCCGTCTCGATGCGGGCCGGTCACGGGCGTCTGACGGGAAGGCCCGCCGACTACGGCGGCCACGGCTACCGCAACGCCTTTGCGCCCCTGGACGCGACCTTCCTCGCCGCGGGGCCCGGGATCGCCCCGGAGCGGGTGGAGGAATTCCCCTCCTGGCGGATCGCCTCCCGCCTTTGCCGCGCCCTCGGCATCCAGCCGCCCCGCGACGCCGCCCCGTGACGCGGCCGGCATCCAATCTTGCCAGCCTGCGAGCCGGGTGCGGAAAAGGGGGTGTCGAGCGGCGTTGCGAGCGCCGCGGGGTCCGATGCCAGGAGCCGCGACTCGGGCGTGTCCGCGCGCATTGTCGAAGAGCCGCGACCCCGCGGATGGCCCTGCGCGGACGACAACCCCGGACACGACGCTCCTGCTAGCAGGTTGCTGAAGAATGGTGTGAGGCGGCTTTGCGAGCGCCGCGGGGTCGGATGCCAGGAGCCGCGACGAGGGTGATGCGGTTGGCATCGTCGAGGAGCGTCGACGCCGCAGACGGCCCCGCGCCGCCGCAACCGCTTGCGGTGGCTGGCCTTTTGCTCGCGGCACCAGAAAGGATCGTCACGGGCTCCTGTGCGCAGGCTCGAATGTCACGAATTTGCAAAAGGCCAGCCACGACGCCGCATCCATTTTTCAGCAGTAGCTCACCGGCCTGCGCCGATCCCGAGGGATGAAACCGGGTCGAGGGTAGAGTGTTATCCGGAGGCGGCACAGAGGTCGAACGCAGATTGGTGCTGCAAGCCCTCTCAGCAGGCTAGTTTCGTTCTACCCTGCTAGAGTTCCTTCGGAATGTACGAGCAGTTCTACGGCTTCCACGAGGCGCCCTTCAACCTGACGCCCGACCCGCGGTTCCTCTTCTTCTCCGACCGCCACCGCGAGGCCTTCAACCACATCCTCTTCGGCATCCAGGAGCGCAAGGGGTTCATCCAGCTGACCGGTGAAGTCGGCGCCGGCAAGACCACCGTCTGCCGAGCGATCCTGAAGCTGCTCGGCGACGGGTACCGCACGGCGCTGATCCTGAACCCGTCGCTGACGAGCGCGCAGCTGCTGCGCGCGATCCTGACCGAGCTCGGCCTGGTGGCCCGCCGCGCCGACCGCGTCTCCTCGCTCGAGACGCTCAACCACTTTCTCCTTGAGCAGGCGGCGGCCGGCCACGACGTCGTGCTCCTGATCGACGAAGCGCAGGACCTGGGGGAGGAGCTCCTTGAGCAGGTGCGCTTGCTCTCGAACCTCGAGACGGAACAGCGCAAGCTCCTCCAGATCGTGCTCGTGGGCCAGCCGGAGCTGCGCGAGAAGCTGAACGGCCTGAGGCTCCGGCAGCTGCGGCAGCGGATCACGGTCCGCTACCACCTGACACCCCTCTCCCGCGAGGAGACGGAGCGCTACATCGATCACCGGCTACGCGTGGCCGGCGGCAGCGGCCGCCCCACCTTCACGCCCTGGGCGATTCGAACGATCCACCGCCACTCGCGTGGCGTGCCGCGCCTGATCAATGCGGTCTGCGACAAGGCGTTGCTCTACGGGTTCGTCAACGGAACCGACGAGCTCGACGCCCGCTCGATCCGCCAGGCGATCCGGGAGCTCGAAGGGAAGGCCGCTTGAGCTTGATCGACGACGCGCTGCGGCGGGCGCAGGCGGCGCAGCCGACGGGCGAGGGGGCGGGCCTGCGCGTCCCGGTGCCCCTGCCCGACCCGGGCC
>JBOGJK010000796.1:0-2028 GCA_050745345.1 Thermoanaerobaculia bacterium | reverse complement strand
TTCCGGTGAAGCCCGTGGACATCGAGCTCACCCGGCTCTCGAGGAATTGACGTCGAGCTTCATGCAGCCCTGCGTGACGCCCTCAATCGGAGAGGCGGAAGTCGGCGCAAGAGTCGTTCGTTCGGTCAGTACGGAACGGAGCCCTGGAGCTTGATCGTGAACGGCTTTTCCGCCGGCTTCGGAGCCGGTCTCGGCTCAGGCTGGCGCTCGGGGACCTGCACGGTCTGAGTCGAAGTGGAAACCATGGCTGGAATCTCCTTTCGCCAAAAAAACGAAACCCCGGTTACCCCGGGGCGACGGCAAACCTCCTGCTGACCCGAAAGAACTGCCGAAATCATACGCCCGCAGGGTCGGTGTCAAGGACGAAAATTCGGGCCCGGCCCCGGATCGTCTAAGCCATCTCCTTGCAATTGGTTAGGTCGAATCTCAGAGGGTCCGCGTGTACCGGGTTGCGTCCTGCCGCCAGACGACGACCCCGCAGAAGCGCTCTCCCTCCGGACAGACGGGGCGAACCGTGGCGAGGTGCCGCAGCGTGCACGGGGGCAGAAGCCACGGGCCGATCCTCGGATTGACCTCGCGGATCTGCAACGCCTCGTCGAGCGACGCCCGCCAGATCTCCTCCTGCGCGTTGTAGCAGAGGCGCATGGCGAACTTGTGGTGGAGGTTCAAGAGGTCCGCCGACTCGGTGAAGCGGATCGCAACCGCGTTGGGAAGCAGGTACGCCGCGTGCTCGTCGGAGACACCCCGCCCGCGCAGCCGGCCGATCGCCTCCCAGGTTTCCTCCATCGTCGCGCGATAGAGCGCGTCCGCCTCGGGCACTTCGTTGACGAGCATCGGGACGATGTAGTCGGGCTCCTCCGAGAGGTAGGCCGGCAGCGCCGGACGGGAGCCGGGCGTCATCCGGTGCCGCTGGTCCTGGCTGTCGGCCGTGTGGGAGAGCTTCTTGCGGAAGGTATACGAGGGGTGAAACATCGCACGGGAGAGCTTCCCGTGGGTGGTCAGCGTCAGCGTCTCGCCGAGCAGCCGGTTCTTCGATGGGTCGAGCACGAGCAGGATCGCCTCATCGTCCGAGAGCGCCGCGCGGGGCAGCCCCAGGATCTCGCGCACCGAGGAGGCGAGGACCTCCTCGTTGTTCGCCTTCCAGTCCACCAGACGCGAGACGCGATTGCCCAGCTCTCCGTCGAACTCGCGCCGGAACCCGCCGTCGGCCGGACGGGGCGCCGGCAGGTTCTGGAAGATCGCGTACTCGGGCGTCTCCTCGAGCGGGATCGGATCCTGCAGCACCGCCTCGTAGAGCGGGTCGTGACGGAGCACCTCCGCGACCATCTGCCCCCCGACCTCGCGCTGCTCGGCCGGGGCGTCGAAGGACTCGCAGAGGCGCCAGTAGCGGAAGAGCGTGACGCCGGAAACGGTGTGGTAGAGGTAGGCAAAAGTCGCGATGGGCAGGACGTAGCGGGCGATCTCCTGAGCCCGCTTCTGGACGGCGCTGGCAAACCGGGTCCGGCCGTCGCCCCTCGTGCGACCCGGGAAGAGCGAGAAATAGCGTTCCGCGGTGAGCGGGGTCAGCAGCTCCGTCAGCCGCCGATAGGCCTCCTGCTGCCGCCGCGCCTGCCGCTCGAAGATCTCCCGCTCGCCCGGGCCCATCGGAGGGACGGCGTAGGTGCCGGCCTTGACCTCCACGTAGCGCTGCGAGACCTGCTCGGAGTTGTAGAAGGGGTGGCTGTGCAGGAAGCTCCAGAGGAACTGCCGCGAGACGTTCTCCAGAGAGAACTGAAAGTGCGCGTGCTGGAAGGTCGTGTGATGGCCCGCGTCGTAGATCGAGCGGGCGAGCGCGTCGCGCCGCTCGGGCTTCGCCGAGGCCTGGTCCTCCGTGACGATCCCCCTGGCCGAGTAGCAGGTGCGCGCGGTCGCGACGACGTTCTCGAACGGGCGCTCGAAGGCGTGCACGAGGCGGACCTTCGGGGGAGGGGAGGAGAAGCCGAAGTGACGCTCGGGGCGAGGCAGAGAGGACATGAGCTTTCTCATTCT
>JBOGJK010000795.1:0-2417 GCA_050745345.1 Thermoanaerobaculia bacterium | reverse complement strand
GTCCTGGAGGATGAGGATGCCCACGAGGAAGCGGGCGTGCGGGGCGTCCATCTCCTGGCGTTCCATCAGCAGCTTCAGGACGATGGCGGTCGAAGAGAGAGCGACCAGCAAGCCCGCGAAGACGCCTTTCGCGAGCGGCAGGCCGAGCGGGAGCGTCACGGCGGACACGAGCGCGATCGTCCCGGCGAGCTGGATCGGCCCGGCCCCCCAGACGATCCGGCCGAGGCGCTTCACGTTCGGCAGGGAAAGCTCGAGGCCCACGGTGAAGAGCAGGAGGACCACGCCGATCTCCGCCAGGGCCTCGACCTGATGGACATCGCGAATGAGCCTCGAGCCGTGCGGGCCGAGCAAGGTCCCGGCGATCAGGAAGCCGATCAACGGTGGCTGGCCGAGGCGGTGGAGCAGATAGGCGACAAGCAGCGCCGCCAGAAACAGCAGCGCCAGGGGGCCCAGGAAAGCGGGCGTCGCCACGCGGATTCACTCTACCCGATCGCTGCCGCGGCCCCCCTTTTCGGGCGGCGCCCGCGGGATTGTCTGGTAGCCTCAGCCGAATGCCGGGATCGGGCGACCGGAGAGCGAAGGAATCTCGATGAGCCAATCCGTCGCGGCCCAGAAGAAGTGGTTCGGTCACCCGCGAGGCCTCTCGACCCTCTTCTTCACGGAGATGTGGGAGCGGTTCAGCTACTACGGGATGCGCGGGCTGCTTCTCCTCTTTCTCGTCGCGAGTGTCGAGACGGGCGGCTTCGGCATGACCGACCGGACGGCGGCCGCCATCTACGGGCTCTATGTCTCGAGCGTCTACCTGCTCGCCCTGCCCGGCGGCTGGATCGCGGACCGGATCCTGGGACAGCGGCGGGCCGTGTTCGTCGGCGGCTGCATCATTGCGGCGGGACACTTCAGCATGGCGCTGCCGACGGTGCCGAGCTTCTACCTCGGGCTCTGCCTGATCGCCTGCGGAACGGGGCTCTTGAAGCCGAACGTCAGCGCGATCGTCGGGGACCTGTATCCCGAGGGGGGCGCCCGACGCGATGCGGGCTTCTCGGTCTTCTACTCCGGGATCAACCTGGGGGCGTTCATCGGGCCGCTGGTCTGCGGCTTCCTCGGCGAGCACGTCGACTGGCACCTGGGCTTCGGCGCGGCCGGTATCGGGATGGTCCTGGGCCTGATCCAGTACCAGCGGGGAGGCAAGTACCTGGCCGACGCGGGCATGCGCCGGGAGGACGCCGCCACGGCAGGCGCCCGCGCCGGGGCCGTCCGGAAACTGGCGGTCGGAGCCGGGGCGTTCGCCGCGCTCGCGCTGACGGCCGCCCTGCTGCAGAGGACGGGAATCCTCCATCTCACGCTGCCGGGCGTGGCGCGAAAGATGGGCGTGGTCATCGTCGCGATCGCGATCCTCTACTTCGCCTCGATCCTCCTCTTCGGAGGGCTCACCAAAGCGGAGAAGAAGCGGGTCGTCGTGCTCTTCCTCTTCTTCGTCGCCTCCGCCCTCTTCTGGGCCGGCTACGAGCAGGCCGGATCCTCCCTGAACCTCTTCGCGTCGCGGATGACGGACCGGATGTTCGGCGGCTGGGAGATGCCTGCCTCCTGGTTCCAGTCCGTGCCGCCCATCTACGTCATCCTGCTCGCTCCGGTCTTCGGCTGGATCTGGCTCAAGCTCGGCTCGCGGGAGCCTTCGATGCCGGCCAAATTCGGGTATGGCCTCGTCTTCCTCTCCCTCGGATTTCTGGTCATGGTGGCCGCCGCCTCCGCCACGCGCGGGGGATCGGCGCGCGTGGGGCCGGGCTGGCTCGTGATGACGTACTTCATCCACACGGTGGGGGAGCTGTGCCTCTCGCCCGTCGGGCTCTCGAGCGTGACCAAGCTCGCGCCGCGACGGCTGGTCAGCCAGCTGATGGGCACCTTCTTCATGGGAAACGCCCTGGGCAACCTGATCGCCGGGCTGGCCGCGGGAGGCTTCTCGGAGATGCCGCTGCAGGACCTCTTCGGCACGGCGGCGAAAGTGGCGGGCGCCGCCGGGCTGATCCTGCTCCTCTTCGCGCGGCCGATCCGCTCTCTGATCGGACAGCTCCCGTCCGCCGTTCCGGCTCCGGCCAAGGCCGTGCCGGAGAGCGGGTCCGTCCCGATCTGACGGGCAGGCGTGGGGCCCGGCGGCCGCACCGGGCCCCGCCGCCTCACGCTTCCGTTCAGAACGTCGGCTCGGCCGGCGGCGCCGGCGAATCGAGCCCGAGCCAGAAGGCTTCCAGCAGGCCGAGCGCGGCGAGGCACCCCTGCCGCAGCGGGCCCTCCTCCTGCGCCGAAAGAGTTGTGAGCGTGCGGCTCATCGCGTCCTCGTGCCCCTGCTCGAGCTCCCGGTGGAAGGTCCAGTAGAGAAGGTCCATGGCCGCGAGGCTCTGGCGGCTCTGCTTGAGCCGCTCGAG
>JBOGJK010000794.1:0-1893 GCA_050745345.1 Thermoanaerobaculia bacterium | reverse complement strand
CCGCGAATCCCTGCGCCGCGCGAGTCGCCAGGCGCGGAAGCTCCGGTGCCGCGCCAGCTCCGAGGCATCCGCCATGCCGAGCGTCATGCCGACGGCCGTGAGGGGGTGCTGGAATCCGATGGCGTCTCCCACCAGCACGAGCCCCGGGCGGCCGTAGCTCGAGCGCGGGGTGAGCTGGTTCATGGCCCAGGCGACGCATCCCTCTCGGAGGGCGCTCCGGAAGGCGGGCCGGACGGCCGCGGGCAGAGCGGCGGCGTAGGCTTCCCAGAGCGCACCCGAGTCCGTGGGAGCGCCGAGCGGGACATCGAGACACAGCCGCACGGCGTCCGCACCGATCCGATAGGCGAGGATGGGGCCGGGGCCGCCGAGGAACACGTGCCCGTATCCCTCGATAGGAAGCTCCGCACCGCGCAGTCGGAGGCCCGCCATCCGCGAGAGCGTGACGCGACCCGGCGGGAGACCCAGGGCGGCTCGCACCCGCGACGCTCGGCCGTCGGCGCCCACGACCAGGCCGGCCGTGACGCGCGTCTCGCCGGCGTCGCGCGCGCGGTGGAAGCAGACCCCTTGCTCCTCGATCCGCAGGGCGCGCGCTCCGGGCAGGTAGACCACGTTGGCATGCGCCGCCGCGGCCTCGCGCAGCATCCCGACCAAGGTGCGATGCTCGACGCTCGAGCCGCGGGCGCCGTCAGCGTAGGGCAGAACGATCGGCGCACTGCCGTCCTCGGGAAAGACCGCGAAGCCGCGCCCGGTGTCGAACCCCGAGAGCGCGGCCAGATCGAGCCCGAGGCCCTCGAGCACTCGCAGGCCGCCCGGATGCAGCCACTCGCCCGCGAGCCGCTCCGCCGCCCTGGGATTCGCCTCGAGCAACAGCACGCGGGCGCCCGCACGCGCGTGGGCCAGGGCCGCCGTACAGCCTGCCGGACCCGCCCCGACCACGGCGACGTCGTAGCTGCCAGCGCTGGCGCCGGGGCAGTCCCCTCGAGGCCGTCCCACGGGTCGGGGCTCGAGGCGTCCCGGATCGCGTGCAGGCTTCCCCAGCATCGCGCGACTCGTTACAGCGGGAGCCCGCGAGGCGCGAGGGTCCGAGGCTCCCACTTGGATCGCTTGGGTCGAATCGGTCAGTGAAGGCCGCGGTAGGGACAGGGGGGTCTCCCGCCGGCTCGCGCGGGCTGGCGCCGGCGGCGAAGCCGGACGGATCGCTCGGGCTCCGCGGACCGGCCGGTGTGATTTCCGTCACGAAGAACGCCGCGTACCCGGCCGATACATCGCTGAGCCGCGCGCGCCGACGGGGCGCCGCGGGCCCGCGATCCTCTGCAAGAAACAGGGGGTTGTCGCGACGCCAGCCCGGACGGGTGCGGCCTCGCGGCGGGAGGGGGTCCCCAGCTTCCGCGCGCCAAGCGTGCGGCGAGAAGGGCCCCATGACTCTCCCGCGAACCCACCTGCTGGTCGTCCTCGTCGCACTCCTCGCCGCGCCGGCCTCGGCCCAGACCTT
This sequence comes from Thermoanaerobaculia bacterium, assembly GCA_050745345.1. Taxonomy (GTDB): domain Bacteria; phylum Acidobacteriota; class Thermoanaerobaculia; order UBA5066; family Gp7-AA6; genus DATBFU01. The sequence continues at coordinate 401 of JBOGJK010000794.1, read as the reverse complement.
CGACGCCTCGAGCCGCGGCTGGTATCTGCACACCGGCCGGCACATGGCCTCGAACTTCAATACCTACGCCGGGCAGAACGGTTCGGGCACCGATCGCTACAACGCGTTCTTCGTCTTCGACCTGCGCGGCCTCACCCGGCCCGTGGGCTCGGGCGTCCTGAGGCTTGAGATCGAGGCCTTCTTCGGCCCGAACACCGGCGAGAGGTTCACGCTCTACGACGTCACGACCGACGTGGCGCAGCTCGTGGCGGGACAGACGGTCCGCACCGATATCTACCAGGACCTCGGATCCGGGGCCGTCTACGGCGCGGGGCGCGGGCGGCGCCTGGACGTGGGGAAGATCATCGAGGTCCCCCCCACGGCTGCTGCCCTCGCCGCCATCAACCGCGCCGCCGGCGGGA
>JBOGJK010000793.1:0-2322 GCA_050745345.1 Thermoanaerobaculia bacterium | reverse complement strand
GATCCGGACGCCGCGCGGGAAGAGATCCGCTTGCTCTTCTCGCGCGGCGGCTCCTCCTACGACGAGACGATCCTCGCAGCCGCGAGAAGACTCGCCCCGAGGCTCGACCGGGAGCTCGTCCGGATCGTGGCGCGGGTCCGGGGCCCTCAGGCCTTGCCCCTCTACTTCTCGTCACTACGAGACCTCGCACTGTCTTCGGCTGACCGCGAAGCCTTTTTCCGTCTCGCCGCGCGAGGTCAGACCGAAACGCTAACCGCCGCCATGGCGCTCGCCTTGGGGCGCGGCGACTCTGCGTCCGGGCAGGCCATCCTCGGTGTCGCGGCAAAACTCGGCGCGGTACTCCACCAGCCTGTCCTTCTCCACGCGCTTCGCTCCGACAAACCGGTCTTCCGGGGCGAGGCCGCCTGGTACCTTGCGAAGACCTATTGCGAACGAAAGCCGGAAGACACCGCCGAGCTGCTCGCCGCGGTTTCCGAGGTCGCCGTGACCTCACCCGCGGGGCCCGAGGACGCGGAGCTGCGCTTCGGAGCAGAGATGCTCCGGCGAGTCCTCGGCAGGCCGCCGCTCGAAGACGAGGCCTGGATTGCCTGCCTCGAGTCCAACACCGACTGCCACCTCGATTCGGACTTCGAGGAGAGCCCTCTAATCGACTTTCTCACCCCGCGGGAGAGGGAAGCCGTCTTGCGCCGGAATGCAGCGGGCCGATCCCCGGACGTTGGGACGGTGGGCCGGAAACGTCAGGACGAGAAGCCACTTCCTCGACCGAGCCTCTACCTGGTCAGCGGAATTCCGCGTGGGGCGGCGCGAGACCTCTTCGAGATCGGAGGCTGCCGTTCGAGCTGGAACAGCCGGCGATTCAGCGTGGCCACACTCGAGTTCCGGTCCGATGGGCTGCCACACCACGTGTGGGTTAACGCCGCGCCGTCCGGGAAGTGGTGCGACCGACTCGCACACTCGTTCTTCTTGCTCTCCCTCGCTCCGGGCGACGAGTACGTTCCTGCAGACCGAAAACTGATCTACCTGTCTCTCTACGACCCCGATTCGATCGTTTGCGGAGAGGAAGACTCTTCTCTCCCTTCCTCGCGGGGAAGTCCGGACGTTGTGCGCGTTCGAGCCCAGGTCGTTGCCCCTCGGTTGAAAAAGAAGGTCGAGCCAATTTATCCCGAAGCCGCTCGAAAGGCGGGCGAGCAGGGCTTGAGCGTCTATGAGGCGGTCATTACGGCGGCTGGATGCATTCGTGACTTGAAGCTGCTCCAGAGCTCGGCGCTTATCCTGGACCTGTCGGGTATGGAAGCGATCTCTCGTTGGAGGTACACGCCCGCCACGCTGGACGGCCGGCCTGTCCGTGTCTACCTGACCGTCACGGTCACCTATAAGCTCCACTGAACCGCGAGCTTTGCTAGACGTCGCCTGCGGCCGTCTGCCCGCCGGAGCGCTCGTCGAGCGCGCGCTTCACCTCCCCGGGGCCGGCCCGTCGCGCGAGGCCGCCGGACTGTGCTAGATTCCGCTTTTCCCGGCGCCTTCGGCCGGGCCGATCTTTTTCAACCAGGGACGAAGGCCGGGATCGAAGAGGACCGGGGAGCCAGGAATCTCCGGACCTCGAGAAAGCCCCGCGGGCTCCCGGCCCGTAGCCCCTCGGGAACGCCGTTCCCGGGACGCTCGGAAGGCTCGTAGCTCAGGGGGAGAGCACTACCTTGACACGGTAGGGGTCAGCGGTTCAAATCCGCTCGAGCCTACCAACTTCGTTTTGAGACGGAGGCGCTTAGCTCAGCTGGGAGAGCGCTACCTTCACACGGTAGAGGTCAACGGTTCGATCCCGTTAGCGCCTACCAAGCGAATCGGACGCGGGGCGACCCCGCGTTTTTCGTTTTGAGGAGAGAAAAGGGAGACAGACCGATGGAGGCCCTGGCGCAGACGGTGAGGATCAAGCTCCCCGACGGCTCGACGAAGGTCGTGCCGAAGGGGACCACCCTGCGTCAGATCGCCGAGGCGATCGGGCCGCGCCTGGCCAAGGATGCGCTGGCCGCCAGGCTCGACGGCAAGCTCGTGGACCTCGCGCGGGCCGTCGAGGCGGATTCCTCGGTCGAGATCGTGACGGGCAAGTCGCCCGAAGCGGTCGAGGTCTACCGCCACTCGACGGCGCACCTGACGGCCAACGCCGTCAAGCGCCTCTTCCCCGACGTCCAGATCGGCATCGGCCCGGCGATCGAGGACGGCTACTACTACGATTTCAACCCGAAGCGACCCTTCACCCCCGAGGATCTCGCGGCGATCGAGGCCGAGATGCGCCGCATCGTCGCGGAGAACAACCCGATCGAGCGG
>JBOGJK010000792.1:0-6285 GCA_050745345.1 Thermoanaerobaculia bacterium | reverse complement strand
TCCGTCGACTTCCTCGCGCCCGTTCACGCTGGAGACTATCTGGAGGTCGAGGCGGAGCTGACCCGCGTGGGCCGGACGTCTCGCGAGATGCGCTTCGAGGCGCGCAAGGTGATTACGGCCGGGGGCGGGAGCGCGTCGTCGGCTGTCCGGCTCGATCCGCCCGTCGTCGTCGCGCGGGCGACGGGCACCTGTGTCGTGCCGCTCGACCGGCAGACGCGCCGATGAGCGACGAAGTCGTCATCACGGTGGCCGGTGTCGGAGCCGAGGTCACGCGCGCGCAGCTGCCGAACCTGCCGCTCTCGCCCGACGAGGTGGGCGAGGAGTACCGCCGGGCCCACGCGGCCGGCGCCGCGATCGGGCACATTCATGGGCGCAAGCCCGACGGCACGCCGACCCAGGACCTGGAGACTTTTCGCGCCTATTCGCAGGCGATCCGGGCGCGCTGCCCGATCATCCAGCAGTTCTCGACCGGCGGCGCCGTCGGCATGGGGGTCGAGGAGCGGATCGCGGCGCTGGAGCTCTCCCCCGAAATGGCGACGCTGACACTGGGGACCTGCAACTTCGGGGAGGGGATCTTCGAGAATTCGCTCCCCACCATCCGGGCGATCCTGGAGCGCCTCCGGAAGTTCGGCGTCACGCCGGAGCTCGAGATCTTCGACGACGGCATGCTCGGGACGGCCGACGCCCTCTTCGCCCGGGGGCTGCTCGCTCCCCCGTTGCACTTCGATTTCGTGCTGGGGGTGCCGGGCGCCGCCGCCGCGACCCCGGAGACCCTGCTTCACTTCGTCCGCTCGATCCCCCCTGGGTGCACGTGGATGGTCGCCGGGATCGGGCGGCGCCAGACGGCCATGGCGACCCTGGCCCTCGCGAGGGGGGGGCACGTGCGGGTCGGGTTCGAGGACAACATCTACTACCGCAAGGGGGAGCTCGCCGACTCGAATGCCCGCTTCGTCGAGCGCGTCGTGCGGATCGCGCGCGAGGTGGGGCGGGAACCCGCCACGGTCTCACAGGCCCGAACGATCCTGCGCCTTCCGGCCGCCGCGTGAGCGTCGCCACACCGGTCCCCTCGGGAGAGCTGCGCCGCGGGCTGAACCTCTGGGACACGACTCTGCTCGTGCTCGGCCTGGTGCTGGGGGGAGGCATCTTCCTGACGCCTTCTTCGATCGCCCAGGCGATCCCCGCCCCGAGGTGGATCCTCATGGCCTGGGTAGTCGGGGGCTTGCTCTCGGTCGCGGGCGGCCTCGTTTACGCGGAGCTCGGCGCCATGATGCCGCAGGCGGGAGGCATGTACATCTATTTCCGCGACGCCTTCGGGCCGCTCCCCGCCTTCCTCTACGCATGGATGGGCTACTTCGTGATCCTGGCCGGGGCCGACGCCGCGGTGGCCGTGGGCTTCGCGGAGTATCTTTCCGTCTTCTTCCCGGGGCTCGCGACGAGCAACGTTCTGTTCCATGCGGGAGGTTTCTCGGTCTCCGCCGGGCAGCTGGTGGCCGTGGCCGCGGTGCTCCTTCTTTCCGCCACGCACTACGTCGGCATCCGGGAGGGCACCCGCATTCAGGGGCTCTTCACGCTCTTGATCGTGCTCGCCCTCCTCTGGCTCGTTGCGGGAGGGACCCTAGCGGCGGCACCCGCGGACAACGGCCCGATCGCGGCGGCCGCGCCCCTGACGGCCGCGGGCTTCGGGACTGCCATGATCGCGATCTTCTGGTGCTACTACGGGTGGAACGAGATCGCCGCGGTGGCGGGCGAGGTCGCCCACCCGCAGCGCAACCTTCCCGCGGCCCTGATCGCGGGCACCGGGCTCGTCATGCTTCTCTACGTCGGGGTCAACGCCGTCTTCCTGAAGGCGATCCCCGTCGAGGAGCTCGCGGTCACGGCCCGGCCGGCGGAGATCGCGTCGCTGCGGCTCTTCGGCCCGGGAGCGACGGTCGCGATCGCCCTGGCCGTGACGGCTGCGGCATTCGGCTGCCTGTCGGCCGGCATCGCCCCCGGCCCGCGCATCGTCTACGCCCTCTCCCGGGACGGCCTCTTTCCGAAGGCTTTCTCCCGCGTGCACCCGCGCTTCCAGACTCCATCCTTCGCGATCGCCGTCCAGGCGGTCTGGATGTCGTTGATGTGCCTCTCGGGACGCTACGAACAGCTCTATACCTATGCCACGTTCGCCGTGATCCTCGCCTACGCGGGGACCGGCATCTGCCTCTTCCTCTTCCGCCGGACCCGCCCGGAAGCGCCGCGCCCCTACCGCTGCTTCGGGTACCCGCTCGTCCCGGCGATCTTTGTCCTGACCTCGGTGCTGCTCGCCGCCAACACGATCCGCCAGCAGCCGCGCGAGACGCTCTCGGGCCTCGGCATCCTGTTGCTCGGCGTGCCCGTGTACTTCTGGATGCGCAAGACCGCCAGCCTAGGGAGGGTCCAATGAAAACGCTTCTCGGATTCCTGCTCCTGTGGCTCCTCCTCCAGGGCAGGACGCCGCCGCCCGCGGAGGCGCTGCGCGGCTTCAGCGCCGAACGCGCGGCCTGGCAGCGCGAGTACGAGCGGCGGCTGCTCGAGCTCCCGACCCCCGCCGAGTGCGGCGCACTGCTGCGGGAGCTCACACGCGAGCCGCATGTGGCGGGCACGCCGGGAAACGAGCGCGTCGCCCGCTTCATCGCGGAAGAGTTCAAAAAGGCGGGCCTCGAGGTCAGCACCCCGACCTATGACGTCCTCCTGTCGTACCCGAAGAGCGCGCGCCTCGAGATCGTGGGCGAGCCTGGCGTCCCCCTGGCCCGCGCCGAGGAGCCGATCTCCTCGGATCCGGATACGGCGATCGCGCCGCAACTTCCGCCCTGGAACGCCTACGCGCCCTCTGCGGACGTGACGGCACAGGTCGTCTACGTCAACCGCGGTAGCGCCGAAGACTACGACCGGCTCGCCGCGATGGGCATCGACGTGCGCGGCAAGATCGTGCTCGCGCGCTACTTCGGCGGATACCGGGGCGGCAAGTCGCTGGAGGGCGAGAAACGCGGGGTGGCGGCCCTGCTCGTCTACTCCGATCCGATCGACGACGGCTGGTTCAAGGGGGCGGTGTATCCGGAGGGGCCGTGGGGGCCGGCCTCCCACTTTCAGCGGGGCGCCAACGTCTACGACTTCCTCGTCCCGGGCGATCCCCTGACTCCCGGCTGGGCCTCCACGGCGGGCGCGAGACGGATCCGGGAGAGCGACTCCACGATCCTGCCGAAACTGCCGATGATGCCCCTCTCGGCGCGCGACGCCGCGGAGATCCTGAAGCGGCTGCGAGGTCCCGCGGTCCCGGAGGGCTGGCAGGGCCTCGCCGTCGCGGACACCTACCGCGTCGGCCCCGGACCCGTGAGCGTGCGCCTCCAGATCGAGAACACGCGAGAAACCCGCGCGATCCGCAACGTCATCGGTGTCCTGCGCGGGACCGACGAGCCGGAGCGGCGGATCCTGCTTTCCAACCACCATGACGCCTGGGTCTACGGGGCCGTGGACCCCTCCTCCGGCACGGCCACGATGATCTCGCTCGCGCGCGCGCTGGGGCGCCTGGCCCGCGAGGGCTTGCGCCCCCGCCGCACGATCGTTTTCGGAAACTGGGACGCCGAGGAGTACACGCTGACGGGCTCGACCGAATGGGGAGAGGAGCACGAGGCCGACCTCGCCCGCAACGCGGTCGTCTGCATCAACGTGGACGCCTCGGCCTCGGGCAACAGCTTCTCGGCCTCCGCCTCTCCTCTGGCGTTCGCCGCGATCCGAGAGGCGGCCGCAAGCGTGCCCGACCCCGGTTTTCCCGGAAAGAGCGTCGCCCACACGTGGCGCGAGAACGCCGGCAAGACCAACGTGCGCAGCTATGCCACGGGCGCGGCGGGAGACGAGCTGCCCGTGGCGATCCTCGGGAGCGGCTCGGACTACACGGTCTTCTTCAACCGCCTGGGAGTCTCCTCGGTGGACCTCGTCTTCGACGGCCCCTACGGCGTCTACCACTCCGTCTACGACGACTACAACTGGATGGCGACGGCGGGAGACCCGGGATTCCTCTACCACGCGGCCATGGCGCGCTACGCCGGGGTGCTCGCCCTGCGCTATGCCAACGCGGAGGTCTACCCCTTCGACGCCGCCGCCTACGGCAGCGAGATCGCCCGCTACGCCGAGGAGTTCTCCCGCGACCGGAGGGGCGCCGAACTTGCCCAAGAGCTGTCGGGGCTGGCGCGGGAGGCCCGGGCCTGGAGCGAGGGGGCGGGAGCGGCGCAGTCGGCAATCCTGGAGAGGCTCGCAACCGGCCAGGGCGGCTCGAAGGCGTGGTCCGCCGCGAACGACTGGCTCCTCTCGCTCGAGCGGGGTCTGCTCGATCCGGCGGGGCTGCCGGGCCGCCCCTGGTTCCGGCACCTGATCTACGCGCCGCTCCCCTCCTATGCGGCCGAGACGCTGCCGGCCGTGCGCGAGGCGGCTCTGGCCGGGGATCTTCCCGCCGCGCGCCGGGCGATCGCCAATCTGAGCGAGAAACTCGCCGCCGCGACGCGGACGATCGCGGGCCTCCGAGCGACCGCGGCCGAGGCGGGGACCTCCAAGCCCACGGTCTTTCTCGGCACGATCACGGACGCCGAGTGCGGGTCGGACCATGGCCCGATGCTTCGCAAGGGGGACATGGGAGCCGACGCGCGTGAGTGCACGCTGGCGTGCGCCGCAAAGGGGACGCCCTTCGGTTTCCTCGACGCGCGCTCGAAGCGCTTCTACCAGCTGGACGACCGGGAGAAGCCGGCGCCCTTCGCCGGCCGCCGCGTGCGGCTAGCGGGCCGGGCCGACGGGGACACGATCTTCGTCGGGTCGATCGAGGCGGCGGGCAACGTCTCGGCAAGCCTCTCCGGTCGGTGACTGGTGGTCCCAGCCCTACGAGAACCGATGGCCGAGGCGGTCAGCTTCATGCGGTAGTTAGGCCGCAGGGAGCAGAATCAGCTTCCCCTGCGTCTGGCGCTGTTCGAGGCGGCGATGCGCCTCGGCCGCGTGAGCCAAGGGGAAAGTATGCCCTACAGTTACGCGGAGCTGGCCCGTGACGACCCACTCTTGGAGCTCGCGGCGGGCGGTGCTCCATCGCTCAGGTGGATCGGCGGCCAGCCAAAAGCTGCTGAGCCGCAGGTTCCGACTGTAGAGCTCGTCGGGGTGGACGGGGGCCGGCGAGCCACTGGCCTCGCCGAAGAAGACGAGGTGGCCATAGAGCGCTAGGGCCGCAAGGCTCTCGGCTTGAGTGGCTCGCCCGACGGAATCGAACACCGCATCGACCCCTCGGCCGCCAGTGGCGTCCCGGACGAGTCCCGGCAAGGCGGGGCCGTAGGGGAGCGGGATGGCACCCAGGTCTCGCACCAGGTCCTGCTTGGCCGCGGAGGACGCGGTGCCGAAGACCCGGACGCCGCGGTGTTGCAGAAGCTGCAGGAGGAGTGTGCCCACTCCGCCAGCTGCGGCGTGGACTAAGGCGGTCTGCCCAGGGGCCAACGCGGTGGCGAAATTGGCCAGGCCATAGGCGGTGAGACCTTGGACGGGGAGGGCGGCCGCAACCGAGAAATCGACCTGATCGAGGAGCGAGAAGAGCGTGTTGGCCGGGGTGACGGCGTACTCCGCGTAGGTTCCGCTGGTGCGCGGGGCCCAGAAGGCGACGCGGCGGCCGAGCCAGGTGGGCTCGACGTCCGGGCCGAGCGCCTCAACGACCCCGGCGGCCTCGTTGCCGGGTATCCAGGGAAGCGCTGGAGGGTCATAGACGCCGCGGCGACGTTCGGTGTCGGAGAAGTTGACACCGATGGCCTGGAGACGCACGAGGACCTCGCCGGGGCCCGGCTGAGGGGTAGGATGGGGGCGGAGGGTCAGGACGCCGGGGTCGCCCAAGGCGTGAACGACGATCGCTTGCATGCGGGAATAGTAGCGAAGCCCGAAATCTGCCGCTTAACGGTTTCGAGCTAAGCAGCGCCGGCGGGCGCCACGGCTCGGGAGTGCGCCCACCCCGGCCCGGCACTTTACCGCCCGACGCCTAACGACTCCAGCGTCACCCGCCGCCGCGCTTTGCGGCGGTCGGGTGGACGCGGTGTTAGACAGCACGGCACTACCGAACGCCGCTTGACCGACGACCGTTCGTGGACGGTCACGCTCGAACGCCTTCGACGATGCTGAGCGGGCACTTAGTCGGCACAACACGGGTCATCTTCAATCCGGCCTGCGCGAACATCGCGGCGAATTCCTTCTTCGTGCGCTCGCGTCCTCCGATGATGAGCATTTGAATGTCGAGGAGCTTGCCCCAGTTCGGGT
>JBOGJK010000791.1:0-2272 GCA_050745345.1 Thermoanaerobaculia bacterium | reverse complement strand
CGGGGCGCAAGAGTCGGTCCACCCCGACCCCCAATGCACGAGCAAGGGCCATCAGAGTTGCGGTTCGCGGGGTCGATGCTGCTTTCTCGAGGTTGCGATAGGCCAGTCGGGACAGTCCTGCAGATTCGGCGAGCTCCTCCTGGGAGAGACCTTTGGCCAGACGCATCCGTCTCAGATTCGCGGCGATCAGTTGAACGCTCATCTGGGTCACCTCCTCGCAGCTAGACTATACAAGTTGACGGATCTTGTCAACATGGTATGTTTCGACGAGCGGCTATCTACGAGGTCGGCCCCTTGGGCCCTGCCCAGCTGGGTACCGAAGGATCCGTACAGCATTTCGTCATGCAGGCTGAGCGTCGGAAGTAGCTACCGTCGGCGTCGATCCCCCGGCTCCGTCAAACGCTGTCCGAAGCGGGCATCGCCACAAGAAGTTCTCGGTGGATTTCCGTGATCGGGAAGAGCCTAGAGCCGCACCTGCCCCTCCCAGACCAGCGAGAGGATCCACCAGCGCCGGCCGTCGTGGTAGAGCTGGATGCTGTTGACGCCGCTCCAGAGGGGCTCGGGGTCTTCGGGGCGCCGGCGCGCCTCGTAGCTGGAGAGCACGTGGGCGATGCTTCCGGACCGAAAGGTCTGGCGCCCGACCTCCCGCTCGAAGAGGTCGTTCTCGGCGAAGTAGCGGGAGCGGGAGGCGATGTAGCCGTCGAGGTCGAACACGTCCGCCGTGACGCCTCCATCCGGCAGAGCCCGCGTGGGGGCGAGGATCGCCCCCGGCGCGAAGAGCGCGCGCTCCCTCTCCCAGTCGCGCGGCTGCCCCGCCAGGCCGGTGATGGTTTCGTAGAGCGCGGCGACGATCGTCTCCAGCGTCTCGGCGTCGCGGCTCTCCGCGGAGCCCCCCTCCCGCCCGGCCGTCACTCGGGCTTCCAGGCGGGCAGCCTGCCCGGCGTCCACGGCGCGCCCGCCGCCTCCATCTTCGCCTCGAGATTCTTCAGGTCCTTGTCGAGCAGGCCGCGCAGCTTCTCGAGCTCGCCGCGGAAGTCCTCGGCGGCCAGCGCATAGGAGTCCCGGCTCGTCTGCGTCGGCGCGGAGGTCGAGGCCCACTGCGCCGTGACGATGTAACCGATCCGGTCGGTGATGGACGGCCGGGTCGGCTCGTTGCGCGCCGCCATTACGGTGTCCCCTTCGAGCGCCACGAGGCTGTCGCGCAGCTTCGCCTCGATCGCCCGGGCCTCCTGACCGAGCGCCGGGTCCGCCGCGGGCGTGTCGAGGAGGGCCAGCTTGATCTGTGTCAGCCTCTTCTGCGCGTCCTTTGCCGCCGAGACGGCGCCCAGGGCTGCCCTCTGGAGACGCGCGGTCTTCTGCTGGAAAGCGGAAAGCTGCGCCCGGTCGGCCGGCGGCAGCGACGAGGTCCCGATCGCGACCGCTTCGAAGGAGACCGGGCCCGAAAGCTCCGTGACCTTGCCGTCCACGCGTTTGGCGAGCGAGACCGCGTACTTGCCGGGCACGGCCATCGGTCCGGTCGGCGCGTCCTGCCAGGGGATCGAAGGGTCGGGCTTGGGCGTGTCGGTCGGGTTCGAGGCTGGAAACCGCAGGTCCCAGGCGATCCGGTGCACGCCGGCGTCGCCCTTGGCAGTCAGCCGCCGCACGACGTTGCCGTCGGAGTCGGTCACGGTCAAGAGCAGCACGGGATCTTCCTCGGCGGCCTCGGCGCGCAGCTGCTCGGGGGTGGGGTAGGGCGCCGTCCCTCCCTGCTCGCCGATCTTCTTCTCCTTTTCCTGGCGGAGCTTCTTTCGGGTCTTCAATTCGTCATTGAGGTAGTAGGTGAAGACGGCGCCGAAGGGAGGATTCGGCGCGGCGTACAGCGCGTCGCCGAGGAAGCCCTTCCCCTTGAAGCCGAGGGGCGCGGTCGGCACGTACATCCAGGCGTTGCGCACCGGGAAGAGCTGGGCCTCCTTGTCGAGAGACGCGGCGCTGGCGGCGCGCAGGGGCGTGTAGTCGTCCAGGATGTAGATGCCGCGGCCGAAGGTGCCGACGGCGAGGTCATTCTCCCGGGTCTGGATCGCGAGGTCTTTGACGGCGATCGTGGGGAAGCCCCCCTTCAAGGCCACCCAATGCGCGCCGCCGTCCTTGCTGAAGAAGAGACCGAACTCCGTGCCCGCGAAGAGAAGCGACGCGTCGCCCGGGTCCTCGAGCACCACATAGACCGTGCCGCGCTCGGGCAGGTCGCCGGCGATCGAGACCCAGGTCCTGCCGCGGTCGGCGCTCTTGACGAGGT
>JBOGJK010000790.1:0-1948 GCA_050745345.1 Thermoanaerobaculia bacterium | reverse complement strand
ACGGCGACTACTTCCACAAGGTGCGTATCGAGTACTACCCGCCGCGGGGCGACGCCAAGGAAGGCTGGGACAACATCGACATCTTCGGCTGGCTCGGCCAGCCGATGCAGATCAAGATCGACTTCCTCTGCCGCGACTCGATCCTGGCGGCGCCGATCGTGCTCGACCTGATCCTGTTCCTGGATCTGGCGCAGCGGGCCGGGCTCTCCGGCATCCAGGAGTGGCTCTCCTTCTACTTCAAGAGCCCGATGTCGCGCCCGGACCTGCGCCCCGAGCACGACCTCTTCATCCAACACCTGAAGCTGACCAACACGCTTCGGATCCTGGTCGGCGAGGAGGTGCTCGACCACTCGGGCCTCGACTACTACGAGGGGAAGATCGAGCCGGCGCGAAAGACCGAAGCGAAGTAGCCCCTTTTCTTTCGGGAAGGGGCCGGAGCGAAGGCCAACGCGCTCGAGACGCGACGGAGACAGCCTGGTGCGCCCGCCGAGCCAGCCGCAGCGGATGCCGCCCCGTGCCGGGGTGTCGGGCGCCCCCGCGGGCAACCGCGTAACATCGCTTCCGTGCTGCTCCTGACGCTGCGTCTGCTCGCCGTGTACGTCGGCGCCGCGTCTGTCTGCCTCCTTCTGGCGTGCCGATTCGTTCGGCCCGTCCGCCCGAGCGCCGCCCTCGTCCTTCTTCTGGCCCCCTTCCTCTTCGCGGGCAAGGCTCTCGTGACGGCCGGGGTCTATGGTCCGATCGACCAGATCTACCATGCGGCGCCGCTCGCAGCCCGACGCGTGGGGATGGGCATCGACACGACTCGAACCCACAGCCTTTTGGACGTGTCCGGTTCCATGGTCCCGTGGCAGAAGGCGGTTCGCGAGGCGGTCAAGAACGGGCGGCTGCCTCTCTGGAATCGATTCCCGCTCGCGGGCGAGCCGCTTCTCGCGGTGATGCAGCACGGAGCGCTGCACCCCGGCACCTGGATCGGATTCCTGCTTCCGCTCGGACAGGCCTGGACCTTCGCGATGGCGTTCCGAATCTTTCTCGCCTTTCTCTTCCTGTATCTCTTCCTGCGGGAGATCGGGTGCAGCGAGATCCCGTCGCTCTTCGGCGCGAGCGCCTGGGCCCTCTGCGAATACCTCTTTTTCTTCCTCGGGTTCCCCCATCAGCCGGTCGCCGCGGCCCTACCGTTGCTGCTGCTCGGGCTTCGGCGCCTCGCGCGTGAGCCTGGCCGGGCATCGTTCGGGATCACGCTGGCGGGCCTTCTCCTGATGGTCGCCGGCGGGCACCCGGAATCGCTCCTGCACGCCGTTTCGGGTGCCGGGGTCTACTTCCTGTTCGAGCTGGCCGGCGTCGGGAGGGGCCGTCGGCTGAAGCCGATCCTTCTCTCTCTCGCCGCGGGTGCCCTGGCACTCGGCCTCTCCGCCCCCCTGCTCCTTCCGTTCCGCGAGGCTGCCCGGGTGACCGTGGCCTACGCGCATCGCGTGCATTGGTACGCGAAGTCCGAAAGATCGTTGCCCTTGCCGCAGAGCCTCGAGCGCTCCGCCAAGAACGTCCTCCCCTATGCGTTCGGCTCGTGGATCGACGGCGGGGAGGATCCTTCCTTCGCCGGACCGGCGGCCTACGGCGGCTCGCTGCTGATCCCGCTCGCCCTGGTGGGGCTCGGCTCGCGGCGGCGAGAGGTGCCGCCGCTCGTGATCGTCGGCCTGCTCGGGTTGGCGGCCTGGGGACGGCTGCCGGTCGTCAACGACGCGATCTGCCGGCTGCCCCTCTTCGCAATCGCCATCAACGAGTATCTCGTCTTCCTGGCGGCCTTCGCCCTGGCGGTCCTCGCCGCCCTCGGCCTGGACCGGGTGAGCCGCGGCGAGGGGCTCTCGACGCTCCTCGTCGGGGTCGTCGCAACGCTCGCGGTTGTGGGAGTCCTCTTCCTGCGCTTCCAGAGCAACCTGGGCCGGATCCAGCC
>JBOGJK010000789.1:0-3001 GCA_050745345.1 Thermoanaerobaculia bacterium | reverse complement strand
GCCGCCGGCGCCGCTTCGGCTTCGGCGGCGGTCCGACGAGCTCGGGAGCCGCGGCCGTCCCGGGCGCTTCCGGCGCCGTGGCGGGGCTCTCGGCCGGCGCCGGCGTGTCTGTGTCCGTCATCTTTGCGAAAGCATAGGCGAAGTCGCGTCCCGTCAGCCCCCGGTGTCGATCCCATCCAGGTGCGGGGCGAGGGCTTGCTCCTGCGCCTCGGCGAGCTTCCTCAAGCCCCGGCGCGCCAGCGCCAGCAGCTCGGCCAGCTGCTCCTCCGAGAAGGGGCGCCGCTCCGCCGTCCCCTGGATCTCGACGAAGGCGCCCGAGGCCGTGCCGACGACGTTGACGTCCACGTCCGCCTCCGAGTCCTCCTCGTAGGCGAGGTCGAGGACCGCCTGGCCGGCGCAGATCCCGACGGAGACGGCCGCCACCGTCTCGCGCAGCGGCCAGCGCGGGATCGCGCCCTCGCGTGTCAGCTTGCCCAACGCCATCGAGAGCGCCACACAGGCCCCGGTGATCGCGGCGCAGCGCGTCCCGCCGTCGGCCTGCAGGACGTCGCAGTCGAGCAGGATCGTGCGCTCGGAGAGGCCCCGCAGCTCGACGACACTGCGCAACGCCCGGCCGACGAGCCGCTGGATCTCCTGCGTGCGCCCTCCCTGCCTGCCCGCGGCCGCCTCCCGCGCCGTGCGGGTGTGCGTCGAGCGGGGGAGCATCCCGTATTCCGCCGTGACCCAGCCGCTCCCGCTTCCCTTCAAGAACTGCGGCACCCGATCCTCGACGGACGCGGTGCAAAGCACCCGCGTGAACCCGAGCGAGATCAGGGCCGACCCCTCGGCGTACCGCGTGGCCCCCGTCTCGATCGAGACCGGGCGCATCTCGGAGGGCTTGCGTCCGTCGGGCCGGGGTGTCGCTCGGGTCATGGGATCGTCACTCGGCGCGGGTCTTCGCTGACCGGCCGGGAGCGTAGCACGGGGCGCTCCGGTTCCCGCACCCGCGACCGGGATGCTCGCGGGGGCGGCGGGAGGGCCCGTGTATGATTCGCACCACTGACTTCACACGCGGGAGGCGAGCGATGAAACACCGGAGTTTGCCGTTCCTTCTGATCTGGGGCCTCCTCAGCCCGCTCACGGCGGGCGCGGGCCCGGCTGCCGCGGCGAAGGGCTCGACGCGCACCTACGCCATCGCCGCCGACGAGGTCGAGTGGGACTACGCGCCGAGCGGGATGAACCGCATCACCGGCCAGCCCTTCGAGGGAGCCGCGGTGATCTGGGTCGAGCGCGGCGCCGACCGCCTCGGCCGCAAGTATCGCAAGACGATATTCCGCGAGTACACGGACGCGACCTTCGCCGACGCGAAGCCCCGCGCCTCCGAATGGGAGCACCTGGGCATGCTCGGCCCCTTGATCCGCGCGGAGGTCGGCGACACGATCCGCGTCGTCTTCAAGAACAACGGAAAGCGCCCGTTCAGCCTGCATCCGCACGGCGTCCTCTACGACAAGGAATCGGAGGGTGCCGAGTACGACGACGGGACCGGACGGAAGCCCTACGGCGTGCCGCCGGGCGGAACCCGCACCTACACCTGGACGGTGCCGGAGCGCGCCGGCCCGTCGCACGGCGAGGGGAGCTCGGTCCTCTGGATGTACCACTCCCACATCGAGGAGGAGAAGGACGTCAACGCGGGGCTCGTCGGGCCCCTCATCGTCACGGCCCGAGGCATGGCGAGGCCCGACGGCTCGCCCAAGGACATCGACCGCGAGCTGGTGGTCGGCTTCGTCGAGGTGGACGAGAACCTGAGCTGGCACCTGGACGCCAACATCGAGGCGTACGCGGAGGATCCGGCGAAGGTCCGGCTCCTGAAGACCGACAACTTCACCGACCCCTTCTACGTCAGCAACCTCAAGGAGACCCTGAACGGATTCCTGTTCGGCCACACGCCGCCGCTGACGATGCGCAAGGGAGAGCGCGTGCGCTGGTATCTGCTCGCGACGACTAACTTCGAGCTGCACGCGCCGCACTGGCACGGCAACACGGTCGTCTCCAAGCACATGCGGACCGACGTGACGCCCCTGCTCCCGATGGACATGGTCGTGGCCGACATGGTGCCCGACAACGTCGGAACCTGGCTCTTCCACTGCCACACGGGGCCGCACCTGCGGGCCGGGATGGTGACCCGGTACACGGTGAGCGAAAGGCCGGCCGCCGCGGGCCGGGCTTCGGGAGCCGAAAAGAGGTAGGCAGCGGGGGTACGGCGCGCCTCACTGCGTCGCCGCGCGGGTCACCGGGCCCGCCCTTCGAATCGGGCCGGCCCGGGGACACTTCCGGACGGGCTTGCGCCCGGACGCCCCTACGACGCGAGCTCCCCGCGCAGGTAGAGCAGAGGCCGGGTCAGGTCCACGTGCCCTCCCAGGCTCTCGGCCGGCTCGCCGTTGACGAGGATCCGGACGCTTCTCGTGTCGGCCACGTTCTGAAGGACCGTGTCCACGATCGACGCGACGATCGTCAGCTCCTCCTGCGAGCCGAAGGCGAGCCCGGAATCGACGGAGAGGTCGAGGACGACTTCTCCCTCCGGCAGCAGAAAGGCGTTTCGAAGCTGGATCTTCTCCGGCAGCGGCGCGACGAGGTCCGGGCGGGCCGGGCCGCGCTGCAGCTCGGTGAAGATCGCCTTCAACGCCGCGCCGGCGCCGTTGGGTCTGGGAATGTCGCGCTCCTCGGGGCGCAGCTTGCCGTCGTCTCTGCCCGGAAAGAAGAGCGTCAGGCGCACCGTCTCGACCGGCGCCACGGGGGGAGCGCCGATCGTCTCGTCGAGGGCCGGAACGGTGACTGGCGTGACGCGCAGGAAGAGACGGGGGCGTCGCGGTTGCGAAAGGACGGGGCCGCCCCGCGTCCAGAGGACGAGCGCGCCGACGGCAAGCGCGAGTCCGAGCAGGAGCAGCGCCGCGGCCCGGCGGGTCATCGAGCCGCGGCGGGAGTCGGGGCCGGCGCCGCCGCGGGCGCGCGTACGGCGCCGGGA
>JBOGJK010000788.1:0-10742 GCA_050745345.1 Thermoanaerobaculia bacterium | reverse complement strand
TGCTCCAGCACTCCAAGGAAGTCGCCTGGCTCGCGACCAACATGGCGGCGGAGCTGGGCGGCAACGTCGAGATCGCAAAGCGGGCCGGGTTGCTGCACGACGTCGGCAAGGCAATCGACCGCGAGATGGAGGGCACGCACCTGGAGCTCGGGCGGGAGGTCCTGAAGAAGTTCGGGGAGTTGAACGAAGTCATCCACGCCATGGAGTGCCACCACGGCGACTACGAGCCGCGCTCGCTCGAGGCCGTCCTCGTCAACGGCGCCGACGCCCTCTCGGCCGCGCGGCCGGGGGCGCGGCGCGAGATCCTGGAGACCTACGTCAAGAGGCTGGAGAAGCTCGAGCACATCGCCGACGGCTTCAAGGGGGTGCAGAAGGCCTTCGCCATCCAGGCGGGGCGGGAGCTGCGCATCATCGTCGAGGCCAACCGGGTCACCGACGACGAGGCGCTCTGGCTCTCGCGCGACGTGGCCAAGAAAATCGAGGCGGAGCTGCAGTACCCCGGGCAGATCAAGGTGACCGTGATCCGCGAGACGCGGGCCGTGGAATATGCACGTTGAACGGGCCGTGAATCGTAAATCGGAAATCGGAAATCGAGCCGATATGCCGTCGATTCACGATTCACGATTCACGATTCACGTCCTATGAACATCCTCTTCGTCGGCGACGTCGTGGGTTCTCCCGGGCGACGGGCCCTCTCTCAGGCGTTGACCTCCCTGATCGACCGGCGGAAGATCGACTTTGTGATCGTCAACGTCGAGAACGCGGCAGGCGGTTTCGGACTGACCGTAGAGCTCTTCGCGGAGCTCTCGAAGATGCCGATCGACGTCTTCTCCTCGGGCAACCACATCTGGGACAAGAAGGAGATCTACGAGGCGCTCAATACCTCCGACCGCCTCCTGCGACCGGCCAACTACCCGCCGGGAAACCCGGGGCGGGGATGGACGGTGCAGACCACGGCGGCCGGCATTCCCGTCGGGGTGTTGAACCTCCAGGGGCAGGTCTTCATGCCGGCCCATGCCGACTCGCCGTTCCGGGTGGCCGACGAGGAGCTCCCGCGGATCCAGGCGAAAGTGATCGTCGTCGACATGCACGCCGAGGCGACCTCCGAGAAGATGGCCGCGGGCTGGTACCTCGACGGCCGCGTCTCGGCGGTCATCGGCACGCACACGCACGTGCCGACCGCGGATGAGACCGTGCTGCCGGGGGGCACGGCGTACCTGACCGACGCCGGCAGGACGGGCGCCTACGAGGGGCTCATCGGGTTCTCGCGCGACCGGATCATCGAGAAGTTCCTGTCGCAGACGCCGCGCTCCTTCGAGACCGCCAAGCGCGACATCCGCCTCTCGGGCGCCGTGGTGGGCGTCGACGAGGCGACCGGGAAGGCGACCTCCATCGAACGGGTCCAGGTCCGAGTGGATTGAATCATTGATTCATTGAGTCATTGACTCATTGAAGGATCCGGACAATGAATCAATGAAAAAATGAATCAATGAATCAATCTCTTACTGCCATCGTCCCCACCCTCAACGAGGAGGGCAACATCGCCGGCTGTCTCGCCTCCCTCTCCTTCGCCGACGAGATCCTTGTCGTCGACTCCGTCTCGACGGACCGGACCGTCGAGATCGCGAAGACAGCGCCCAAGGCGCGCGTCCTCCAGCACGAGTACTTCGGCAACGGCCCTCAGTGCAACTGGGCGATGGAGCGGGCGGCGCACCCCTGGGTCCTGATCGTGGACGCCGACGAGCGGGTCACCCCGGCGCTCGCCCGGGAGATCGAGCAGCTCCTCTCCGGCGAAGCGGCCGCGGACCACTACCGCGTGAGGCGCGACGACGTCTTCTTCGGCCGCGTGCTGCGGCACGGAGGGCTGGGCAGCCACGGTCTGGTCCGCCTCGTGCGCCGGGGCTCCGCCTGGTACCCGAACAAGCGGGTGCACGCGGACCTCGAGACGCGGGGGCGAACACCCACGCTCCGGCACCGCCTGACCCACTACACCTACCGCTCCTTTGGCGACTACGTCGAGAAGCTGCACCGCTATGCCGAGTGGGGAGCCGCCGACCGGTTCCGGAGGGGGCGCCGCGCGGGGCTCCTCTCGGTCGCCTTCCACCCGGCCTGGCGCTTCTTTCGCATGTACGTGCTCCAGGCGGGTTTTCTCGACGGCGCGGCCGGGCTCGTGGTCTGCGGCTTGCAGGGATACTGCACGTTCTTGAAGTACGCGAGGCTCTGGGAATGGAGCCAGATGGAAAGGCGCGGGGAAACGGTGCCTCTCCCATCCTTCGCGGAGGTGTAAGCGGCGGATGCGTTTTTTCCGGAAGCAGGAGATTCCGATGCGAAAGGTGGGTGAACCGGCTCCCGGTTTCCAGGTCCCCGACCACACGGGGACTCTTCGACGCCTTTCGGACTATCGGGGCAAGACCGTCGTCCTCTGGTTCTACCCGATGGCCGATACCCCCGGCTGAACGACCGAAGGCCGCGGGTTCCGCGACCTCGCCGGCGAGTACGAGAAGAGAGACGCCGTCATCCTGGGCGTCTCCTTCGACAGGGTCGAGAAGAACGCCGCCTTCGCCGAGAAGCACGACTTCCCCTTCCCGCTGCTGTGCGACACGGAAAGGAAGATCGGCCTCGACTACGGCGCCTGCGATTCCCCGAAGTCCCGCTTCGCGCAGCGCGTGACCTACGTGATCGGCCCCGACGGTGTGATTCTCCAGGCCCACCCGAAGGTGTCGCCCAAAACGCATCCACGGGAGCTGCTGGAAACGCTCTGACCGGCGGTTGGCCAGCCCTCACCCCGGCTCTCTCCCGGAAGGAGAGGGTGCGAGGACCTCTTCGTAAACGGGGATCGCCTTCTCGGCGAAGCTTCGGTTCGTGAAGTCGAGGGAGCGAGCGCGGGCGCGCTCGGCCATCGCCCTGCGGAGCGATTCCTCCTCGTAGAGCCTTGCCAGCGCCGCCGCGAGGCCGGGCACGTCCGGGGCGATGAACCCCTCGACCTCCTCCGTCACGAGGTCCCGCACGCCGGGCACGTCCAACGCCACGACGGGGAGCCCGGACGCCAGCGCCTCCAGGATCGCGCGCTGGCCCTGATCGGCGCCGGAGGCGGGCAAGAGGAAGGCGTCCCAGCAGCGGTAGAGCTCCGGCAAGATCTCCTCCTGGTAGCCCAGCCAGAAGTTCCGCTCCCCCCGGCCGAGCGCGCCGGCGCGCTTCTTCAGGCTTTCCAGATGCTCGCCGTGGCCGACGTGCACGAGGGCGGCCTGCTCCGGAAGGCGAGCGAGCGCCTCGAGGGACTCCTCGTGCCCCCGCCCGCGCGACATCTTTCCCACCGTGCCGACCAGGAACCGGTCGGCCGGGAGCCCCAGCCGGCGTCGAAGCTCCCGCTTCCCGCCCGGGCGGAAGCGCTGCGTGTCCACGACCGGCGGCAGGACCCGTCCGGGACGCCCGAACGCTCGCGCGATCGCGCGGTTCGCGTAGGCGAAGGCCTGCGTGCGCGCGAAGACGAGCCGAATCAGCGGATCCGGGCGCGCGTGCCGGATGTGGTGGAGGGTCCGCACGAGCCGCGCCGGCGTGCCGCGCAGCGCAAAAGCGGCCACCGTGTGGTCGAAGGAGCGGTGCGCGTGCACGATGTCGAACTTCTCGCGAAGGATCGTGTCCCGCAGCCGCCGCACCTGGCCGGCGTAGGAGAGCGGCCCCTTCGGCCGGCAGAGCAGCGGTCTCGCCCAGCCGAGCGGCAGCAAGCGCCGGGAAAGCAGGCTCTCGCCGATGAAGCCGAACTGGGCTTCGACCCCGGCCTGGATGAGCGCCTCGGTCTGGCCGAACACCACGGCGGCCGGCCCCGTCCACCGGTCTCCGTCCACGAGCTGAAGGATGCGCACGCGGGAAAGAGGATACCGCCCGACTTATACTTGCCGGGCGGAGGAAGCCGCCATGGCCGTGGACCCGGAGCTTCTCGCCATTCTCGTTTGCCCGAAGACGAAGGGCCCGCTCGAGCTCGTCCCACTGAAGGAGGAGACGCGGCGCCGGCTCGTCGAGAAATACCGGGAGAAGTTCCGCGACGAGGAGCCCGTCGTGACCCAGGGGCTCTACTCGAAGGACGCCGACCTGGTCTACCCGATCGTCTCCGACATCCCCGTGATGCTGGTCGACGAGGCCCTGCCCGGCTCCGAGGCGCGCTAGAGGACGCCGATCCGCAAGCTCCTCTTCGGCCTCCTCCTTCTCTTCGCGTTCCTGACCCCCTACATCGCGCCGGCCTACCACGCGGCGACACTGCTTCTCCTCCTCTGGATCTTCGACGCCGTGCGGCGGCGCCGCTTTCCGCCATCGCTTTCGACCTGGCCTGCGGCGCTCGCGGGGCTGCTCGCCCTCTGGATCGCGCTCTCGACGGCCTTCTCGCTCGACCCGGGCGTGTCCGTGCGGCACTTCGCGGGAGTCCTGCTCCTGCTGGCGCTCCCGATCGCGATGGACCTGCTGGAGGATGTGCCGCGGGCCCGCGCGCTGGCGCTCTCGCTCGGCGCCTCCGGTGTGGTGATCTCGCTCGCGGGGCTCCTGCAGTACGCGCGGGGAGGCGACGATCTCGCCAACCGGATCCGGGCGCACCTGTCGACCTACATGACCTTTTCGGGCTTGGTGCTCGCCTCCGGATGCCTGCTGCTCGGCTTCGCCTTCGAAGAGCGCGGCCGGTGGCGCGCCGTGGGGTTCGCCGCCGCTCTGCCGCTTGGAGCGATGCTTCTGACCTTCACGCGCAACGCCTACGTCGGCGCGCTCGCGGCGCTCGCCGCCTACCTCGCGCTGCGGCGCCCGAAGGGGCTCCTGCTTCTTCCCGCGGCGGTCTTGCTCGTCTTCTGGCTCCTTCCGGCGGGACTGCGCGACCGGGTCCGCTCGATCGCGGACCTCACGGACGACACCAACCGCGATCGCGTTGCGATGGCACACGCCGGCTTCCGCATGATCGCGGACTTCCCGCTCTTCGGCCTCGGGCCCGACCTGGTCAAGCCCTACTACTCCCGCTACCGGGATCCCGACGCGCCGAGCCTGCGCGTGCCGCACCTGCACAACAACGCGCTGCAGCTGGCGGCGCAGAGCGGCGTGCCCGCGGCCGCCGCGTACCTGGCGCTGGCGCTGCTCGTCCTGTTCCAGGCGGCAAGGCGGCTGCGCCGGGAGCGCCGGCCGGACCGCGCCGCGCTGCTCGCGGGGGCCTTCCTCGCCTCGGTCGCCCTGTTTGCCGCCGGGTTCTTCGAGTACAACTTCGGAGACACGGAGATCGAGATGGCCACACTGCTCATCTGGGCCATCCCCTTCGCCGCGGCGACCGCGCCCGGGGAGGTAAATCGTGAATCGTAAATCGTGAATGGTTGGCTGTTCGTTAGCCGATTTACGATTTACGATTACTGTAACGATTCACGGCTACGGCTGATTGCCCTTCGCTAGAATGTCGCGCATGTTCCCGAGCCCGGTTGCCGCCTCCGCCCCGCCGCGCCCCTACACGGTCTCGGAGCTGCTGTCCGAGGTGGGCCTCGCGCTGAAGACCTCCTGGCGCGACGTCGCGGTCGTGGGGGAGATCGGCCGCTTCGACCTGCGGAGCGGGCACGGCTATTTCACGTTGAAGGACCGCGGCGGGAGCATCAACGCCGTGATCTTCGCCTCCGACCTGCGGCGCGTCCCCTTCCGGCCGGAGCCCGGGCTCGAGGTCGTCGCGCGCGGTGCGCTCGACCTGTGGGCGCCGCAGGGGCGCTTCCAGCTCAAGGCCTGGTCTCTGGAGCCGGTCGGCGCGGGCGCGCTCCAGCTCGCCCTGGAGCAGCTGAAGGCGAAGCTCGCGGCCGAAGGGCTCTTCGACAAGGCGCGCAAGCGCGCGATCCCGATGCTGCCGCAACGGATCGCGGTCGTGACTTCGCCGAAAGGGGCCGCGATCCGCGACATCCTCTCCGTCCTGCGGCGCCGGTTCGATGGCCTCGCGGTCACCGTCTACCCGGTGCGGGTCCAGGGGGAACTCGCGGCGGGCGAGATCGCGCAGGGCATCCGTGCCTGCAGCGAGCACGGCGGCTTCGACGTGCTGATCGTCGCGCGGGGAGGAGGTTCGTTCGAGGACCTCGCTCCCTTCAACGACGAGCGGGTCGCGCGGGCCCTGGCGATCTGCGCCATCCCGACGATCTCCGCCGTCGGGCACGAGACCGACGTGACGATCTGCGACCTCGCCGCCGATCTGCGCGCCGCGACTCCTTCGGCCGCGGCCGAGCTGGTCGTTGAGAGGAAGGACGGGCTCGCGCGACGCGTCTCGGACATCCGCCGGCGCTGCGAGCGGGCGGTTCTCTCGAGGCTTCGGCTGACCCGCGCCCGCCTGACGGCCCTCTCGCGCGCCGAGGGGCTGCTGCGCTTCCGTTATCGGCTTCGGGAGTGGCGCGAGCGCCTGGCGCAGGCGCAGACGGCGCTGGTCGACGAGCTCGCCCGGCGCCCGGAGCGCGAGGCGGCGCGCCTGGCGGCCGTCCGGAGGGCGCTGATGGGCTTCTCCCGCGTGGCGCGCCTCTCCGAAAAGCGCGCGCAGGTCTCGCATCTTTCGCATCTGCTCGAGGCCCGGACGCGCCGCGCCCTCGAGCGGCGCGGCGAGCGGGTTCGAGCGGCGGCCGCGAAGCTCGACGCCCTTTCGCCGCTCGCGGTGCTGTCCCGCGGCTATGCCGTCGCGTGGAAGGCCGGGGCGAAGCGGCCGCTGCTGTCGGCCGCGGAGGCGCGGGCCGGCGACCGCATCCGAGTTCGCCTGCACGAAGGGGAGCTCGGCGCCATCGTGCGCGAGACGAGCGCGGCGCTCGACCACGGGCCCCTTTTCCACGAGGAGCCCGCGACGACCCCGCCGCTCTTCCCAGACGAGGAGGACCGATGACCGTACGCGCCCCGAAAAAGGAGCGATCCTTCGAGGAGGCGATGGCGCGACTGGAGGAGATCGTGGCGCAGATCGAGTCGGAGGAGCTGGGGCTCGAGAGGCAGTTCGAGCTCTTCCAGGAGGGGATGTCGCTCGCGCGCCTGTGCGACGGCAAGCTCTCCGAGGTCCAGAAGGCGGTCGAGATCGTTCTGAAGGAGGCCGCGGGGGAGTGGAAGACGGTCCCCTTCGCGGCGCAGGAGGATGGGGAGGACGATGGCGGCGGCGGGGCTTAGCGTCTCGGCGTACCTCACCTTGCGGCGGGCCGAGGTGGACCAGACGCTCGAGCGGCTCGTCCCGCCGGCCCACGCCTGGCCCTCGACGATTCACCGCGCGGTCCGGCACTCGCTCTTTGCCGGCGGCAAGCGCCTCCGGCCGATCCTGTGTCTGGCGGCCGCGGAGGCGGTCGGCGGCGAGTCGCGTCCGGCGCTCGAGCCCGCGTGCGGCCTTGAGATGATCCACACGTACTCGCTGATCCACGACGACCTGCCGGCGCTCGACAACGACGACCTGCGGCGCGGCGTGCCGACGTGCCACGTCGTCTTCGGCGAGGCGATGGCGATCCTGGCGGGCGACGCGCTGTTGACGCACGGGCTGGGGATGCTTGCGCGTTACCCCGCGGACGAAATCTATGCCGGAGCGAAGTTGAAGGCCCTCGACACGGTCGTGGAATCGATCGGCACGGCCGGCATGATCGGCGGCCAGGTGGCCGACCTCGAGGCGTCGGGCGCCGCGGCGCCGTCGGAGGAGCTCGTCCGATCGATCCATGAGAGCAAGACGGGGCGCCTGATCCGGGCCTCGCTGGTGGCGGGCGGCATCCTCTCCTTCGCGGAGGAGGAAGACCTCTCGCGGCTCGACCGCTACGGGCGCGCGGTGGGCCTCGCCTTCCAGATCAAGGACGACCTGCTCGATGTCGAGTCGGACGCGGCGACCCTCGGCAAGACCCCCGGAAAAGATGCGGCGGCCGGCAAGGTGACGTTCCCGGGAGTCTGGGGGGTGGAAAGATCGCGCCGGATGCTCGCTTCGACGATCGAAGAGGCCGTCGCCGAGGCTGCGGGGCTTCCGCGGGGCGGAGGGGCACTGCCCGATCTCGCGCGGTACGTGGGCGAGCGAAAGTCCTAGCGCCGTGAAGGCCTTCGTCCAGACGGCGATCGATCGGTACGAGTCCCGGGAGCTTCCGGTCCCCAAGGCCGGGCCCGGCGAAGTCGTGGTCCGGGTGCTCGCGGCCCTGACCTGCGGCACGGACGTCAAGCTCCTGCGCCGGGGACACCCGAAGATCACGCTTCCCGTGACGATGGGCCACGAACTCACGGGCGAGGTCGTCGAAGTGGGGAGAGGGGCCGACCCGGAGTTGCTGGGAAAGCGCGTCGTGCCCGCCGTGACCGGGCCTTGCGGCAAGTGCCCCGACTGCCGCAAGGGGTTCTCGAACCTCTGCGCCGCCGGTCACGACGACCGGACCTGGGGAGCCTTCGCCGAGTTCGCCCGCGTCTCGGCCGGTGTCGTGGCGGCGAACCTGCACCGGCCGCCGGCGTCGCTCTCGGACGAGGCTGCGGCCTTTCTCGACCCGCTCGCCGCGGTGCTCCACGGCTGGAATCGCCTCGGCGGGCCGGCGCCCGAGCGCCTGCTGGTCTACGGCTCCGGCGCGCTCGCGCTGCTGTGGGCCGTGACCGCGCGCGGCCGCGGCGTGCCCGCGATCGTCGCCGGCCGCCGGCCCGAGCGGCTGTCGCTCGCGGCGGGATGCGGCGCCGAGGTCCTGGATCTGGGCCGGCACGAGCCCGAGGACCTCTTCTCGCGCACCGGATCGCTTCCCGACGCCGCGGTGGACTGTACCGGCGACCCGAGCGCCTGGGAGCGTCTCCCGAACCTCGTGAGGCACGGGGGGCGCATCCTGCTTTTCGGCGGTTGCGCTCCCGGCTCGACCGTCACCTACGACGCCGAGCGCCTGCACTATTCCGAGCTCTCGCTTGCCGGCTCCTTCCACTACAAGCCCGAGGAGGCCCGGGCGGCGATGGCGATGCTCGCTTCGCGCGAGGTGGACCCCCGCCCCCTGATCAGCGAAGTCGGCACGCTTTCGGACCTGCCGCGTTTCCTCGAGTCGCAGAAGCGGGGCGAAGGCGTGCGGTACGCGGTCGTGGCGGGGTAGGGGAGCGCAGATCCCGAGAATGAAAGCCGTCCAGCTCGACGCCTCGGGCGCGGTCTCGGTCGTCGACTTGCCCGAGCCGCAGATCGGCCCCGGCGAGGCGCTGATGAAGACTCGCGCCTCGGGAATCTGCGGGTCGGACCTGCTCGACTGGTACGTGCGCAAGAAGGCCGGCACGGTCCTGGGGCACGAGGTCGCCGGGGAGATCGTTGCGGTGGGGGAGGGGGCGGCGGGATTCGCCCCGGGAGACCGGGTCGTGCCGCACCATCACGCGCCCTGCTTCGACTGCCCGGCCTGCCGGCGGGGGCGGTTCGTCCACTGCCGCGAGTGGCGCTCCTCCCGCCTCGATCCGGGAGGGATGGCCGAGCGGGTTCGCATCCCCGCCGGAAACCTCGCACGGGACACGCAGAAGATCCCGGCGGGCCTCTCCGACGAGGAGGCGAGCTTCACGGAGCCGCTGGCGACGGTCGTCAAGGCATTCCGGCAGGGGCGCATCCATCACGACGATCGGCTGCTCGTCGTGGGGCTGGGGACGGCGGGACAGCTCGCGATCCGCTACGGGAAGCGGCTGGGCGCCGCGGGAATCGTTGGGGCCGACGGTGTGGCCTCGCGGCGCGAGAAGGCCCAGGCCTCGGGGGCCGAGGAGCTGCTGGACGTTTCCTTAGAGCCGCTGCCCGAAGGCGCGCGGCGGGTCACGGCCGGAAGAGGCTTCGACTTCGTCTTCGTCTCTCCCGGCAACGGCGCGGCCATCGGCGAGGCGCTCCAGACCGTCGCGCCGGGAGGCACGCTCCTCCTGTTCACGATGCCGGCGCCGGCGGACCGGCTTTCCGTGGACGGCAACGACCTCTACTTCCGGGAGGTCCAGGTCGTGCCCTCCTACTCCTGCGGGCCGGTCGAGATGAAGCTCGCGCTCACACTCCTCTCGGAGGGGCGGGTGAAGGTCGCCGATCTGGTTACGCACCGCTTCCCGATCGAGCGGGCGCCGGAGGCGTTCGCGCGGGCCCGCGAGCCGGAAGGGTCGGTGAAGGTGATCGTGACGTTTGACTGAATCTCTCCCTCCAGTTCCGCCCTCACCCCGGCCCTCTCCCGCGGGGAGAGGGAGCAGAGTCAAGACGCGGCTCGACCGGCTCCTGGTCGCCAGGGGCCTCGCCCCGACGCGCGAGAAGGCGCAGGCGATGATCCTGGCGGGGCGCGTCGAGGTCGATCGGAAACGGATCGAGAAGGCGGGCGCACCGGTGGCCGACGACGCCGAGATCCGTGTCGCCGGGCCGCCGCATCCCTACGTCTCCCGCGGCGGCGTGAAGCTCGAGGCCGCTCTCGATCGATTCGGGATCGACCCGTCCGGCAGAGTCTGCCTCGACGTCGGGGCTTCGACGGGAGGCTTCACGGACTGCCTGCTCGCGCGCGGCGCCGCTCGCGTTTACGCGGTCGATGTCGGCTCGGGGCAGATCGACGCGAAGCTGCGCAGAGACCCCCGGGTCCTCCTGCGGGAGAAAGTCAACGCTCGCTTCCTCTCGCGCGAGCACGTCCCGGAGCCGGTCTCGCTTGCCGTGATGGACCTCTCCTTCATCTCCGTCCGGCTGGTCATGCCGGCGGTCGTCCCGCTGCTCTCGCCCGGCGCGGCGCTGGTCGTGCTCGTCAAGCCGCAGTTCGAGGCGGGGCGCGCGGAGGTCCCCCGTGGAGGCGTCGTGCGGTCGGAGCAGACGC
>JBOGJK010000787.1:0-3449 GCA_050745345.1 Thermoanaerobaculia bacterium | reverse complement strand
GCTCGACACGGCCCACCCGAGACCCGCGATCGCGGCCGTGCTCGCGGAGGCGAGCATCGCCCTGATCGTGGCCGACGCCGGGAACCACGCGCTCGCGGCGGAGCTCGCGGGCGACGGGCACGCCGTGCTCGACGCGGAAGAAGCCGCGGCCTCCGGCAGCGGGGAGGATCCGAACCTTCCGATACCGCCCGAGGCCGGCGCCTACATCTATTACACGTCCGGCTCGACCGGGCGCCCGAAGGGGGTCGTGGACATCCATCGCAACGTGCTCCACAACGTCCGCCGCTACACGAACTCGCTTTGCATCGGGCCGGAGGACCGCCTGAGCCTGATCCAGTCGTGCAGCTTCAGCGGGACCGTGTCGACACTCTTCGGCGCTCTGGCCAACGGCGCGGCAGTCTTCCCATTCGATCTGCGCTCGGAAGGGACGGCGCGGCTGGCGGACTGGCTCGCCGCGGAGCGCATCACGATCTTCCATTCGGCGCCGGCGATCTTCCGCTCCCTCTTCGACGGGGGCCGCCGCTTCCCCGACCTTCGCCTCGTGCGCCTGGAAGGGGATCAGGCATTCCAGCGCGACGTGGAGCTGTACCGGGAGCACCTCGAGCCCGGGTGCGTCCTCGTCAACGGCCTCGGTGCGACGGAGACCGGCCTGACCCGCCAGTACTTCATCGACAAGAAGACCCCGCCGGGCGGCAGTCGGGTTCCGGTCGGCTACCCCGTCGAGGACATGCGCGTGCTGCTGCTCGATGACGAGGGCGGACCGGTGGCCGAAGGAGCGACGGGAGAGATCGCGGTGCAGAGCCGGTACCTCGCCCGCGGCTACTGGAAGAGACCCGACCTGGACCGCTCCGCCTTTCTGCCCGATCCTGCCGGCGGGGACGCGAGGATCTATCGGACCGGAGACCTCGGGCGCCTCCGGCCCGACGGCTGCCTGGAGCTCTCTGGGCGCAAGGACTTCCGGGTCAAGATCCGCGGGCAGCGGGTCGAGCCGGCCGAGGTCGAGCGGGCGCTTCTGGAAGTGCCCGGCGTGCGCGAGGCGGTCGTGACAGGCCGCGAGGATCGTCCCGGCGAGCCGGTTCTGGTCGCCTACCTCGTCGCCTCGGAGAATCCCGCTCCGGGGTCGGCCGCGCTGCGCCGGACGCTGGCCGCCGCGCTTCCGGCCGCCTGCGTGCCCGCGGCCTTCGTGATGCTCGACCGGCTGCCGCTCGACGGCAACGGCAAGGTGGACCGGCGCGCCCTGCCCCCGCCGGCGCCCGCGCGGCCGAGCTCCTTCGCGCCGCCGCGCGGCTCCCTCCAGCGCCGTCTCGCCCGGATCTGGGAAGAGGCGCTCGCCGTGCGGCCGGTCGGAAACCGGGACGACTTCTTCGAGCTCGGCGGGGACTCCCTTTGCGCCGCGCGCGTCGCCGCCCGGATCGAGCGGGCCCTCCGCCGGCCAGTCCCCCCCGCCCTGATCTTCGCGCAGCCCACCGTCGAGAAGCTCGCCGACGCGCTCGAGGAGGAAGCCGCGCGGTTCGAGGCCGGAGATCCGCTGCTTGCGATCCAACCGGGAGGCTCGAAGCCGCCGCTGTTTCTGATCCCAAACCGGCTGGGCGAGCTCTACCTGCTCTCCGACCTCGCCCGGCATCTCGGAGAGGATCAGCCTCTCTACGCCTACCGATGGATCGGCGGCGCCCAGCGCAGGTCCCCTCCCCGGAGCCTCGAAGAGATGGCCGACGACGGCGTGCGCCGGTTTCGCCGGGTGCAGGAGAAGGGGCCGTACCGGCTGGGCGGGCTCTGTTTCGGCGCCGTCGTCGCGCTGGAGATGGCGCGGCAGCTGCGGTCCGCAGGGGAGTCGATCGCCCTGCTCGCCCTGATCGGCATCAGCCCCTACGACTTCCCGAGCCTTGTTGACCCCGAAGCCCTCGAGCGCTATCTGCAGCCGCGCCGGCCGCTCAAGTTGGGGCAGCGCGTCGCCCACCACCGGGAGGAGCTCTCGCGGCGGACGCCCTCGGAAAAGCTCGCCTACTCCGCCGCGAGAGCCCGGTCCCTTCCCCGCTTTCTCAGGGAGAGGACGCGGCGGGCCCTGGACCGCGCGAGCGGCATCGCCGGCGACCTCGCGTGGAGCGCCGCCTGCCGGTGGAGCAAGATCGCCGGCCGCGCGCTGCCCGCGCGGCTGCGAGACGCCGACCGGATCAGCCGCCGGGCCTTCGCCTCCTACGCGCCGGAGCCCGATCCCGGGCGAGTTGTCCTGGTTCTCTCGCAGAAAACCCGTCAGACATATTCCGAGGACCCCCTCTCGGACTTCCGCCGCCTCTCGACCGGGAACCTCGAGCTCCACGAGATCCCCTGCCACGACGGCTGGATGCTGCTGGAGCCGCACGTCGGCGATCTGGCCGCGCGGCTGCGCGGATACCTGCGGGGACCCTCTATCGCGTCGCCGGTGTCTTGACGATCTCGATGACAGGTCGTGGCAGGTGTTGAGCAGGATCCGGTAGATCCAGGTCGAGAGGCTCGACCGGCCCCGGAAGGCGGCGCGCCCCGGTAGACCTTCAGAAACGCGTCCTGGACGGCGTCCTCCGCGTCGCAGACGCCCCCAAGCAAGTTGCCGGCCAGGCTCTTCATGCGCGCAACGTGCCTCTCATAAAGCCGCTCGAAGGCGGACAGATCCCCCTGTCTGGTCGCCTGGAGCAACTCTTCGTCCGTGATCGGCGGGGCGTCCGTTCCGGGTTCGGGCAGCGAAACCTCCTCCGGGAGCGGCGATCCTCGCGCGAATCTCGCCAAACGCCGGTCACCCTCCGCCCATCGGGAACCGTATCTCGAAGGTTTAGACGCCGAGCAGGGGCGGACCGTTCGAAAGGGAATACGAAAAAACGCCGCGGAGGGTCAGAGGGAGCACTCCCCCCCGATCCGCCCGCTTGACTTCCTCTCGCCGGAGGAAAAGACTCCGCTGAGATTTTCCTAATCTTTGATCGCGGAGGAGGTACGCATGATCCGATTTGGGCGCCCGGGCATCCTGGCTCTCGTCCTGGCACTCGTTCTCGTCCCACACCTCATGGCCCAGTCCCAGGCCACCACCGGCATCATCGAAGGAATCGTGCTCGATCCGGAAGGAGCGATCCGCCCGGGAGCGGCGGTGGCGGTCACCAACACGGCGACCAACTTCGCGCAGAACCTGGTGACCGACGCCAACGGGCGGTTCCGGGCGCTGCAGCTGCCCCTCGGGCCCTACCGCGTGACGGTCGCGCTGGCGGGCTTCGCCACACTGGTCCGTGAGGGGATCAGCCTCTCGGTCGGCAAGACGGTCAGCCTGACAATGCGCCTGGAGGTTTCGGGCGTCCAGCAGGAGGTCCGGGTCACGGCCGCGGCCCCGGTCGTCGCCACTAGCCGCACGGAGGGGGCGTCGATCATTCCGCAGGAGGCCGTCCAGAGGCTGCCAGAATTCAACCACAACTACCTCGAGTTCACCAAGC
>JBOGJK010000786.1:0-15095 GCA_050745345.1 Thermoanaerobaculia bacterium | reverse complement strand
GCCAGAGAGTACGCGCCCCATCCGGATCGAGCCTGGGTGGACATCTCGGGAGAAGAAGCCGTGGCGCTTCACGGCCGGGGGGTCCCCTTCCTCGACGCCCGGCGCACGGCGGTCTATGTGGAGGGCCGCATCGCCGGCGCTCGCCGCTTCCCGATCTGGGAGTCCGCGGTCGTCGAATCCGCCATCAAGGGGCTCTTCGACGAGGGGTACGACGTCAACGCCCCGCTCGTCCTCTACTGCAGCGGCGGCGACTGTGAAGACTCCCACATGCTGGCCGAGCGCCTGCACGGATACGGATTCAACAACGCCCTGGTCTACACGGGAGGGTACCCGGACTGGGAAAAGCGCGGAATGCCGGTCGAGAAGGGAGCCCCGAAGTGATCGAGGACCGGCGCCCCTGGTGGCTCTCGCCATGGCTCTCGATCCGCGTCCAGCTCGCTCTCGGGGCCCTCTTCGTCGCGGCCGCGATTCCCAAGATCGCCGACCCGCCGACCTTCGCCCACATGGTCTACAACTACCGGATGCTGCCCGGGGCGGCGATCAACGCGATGGCTCTCCTGCTCCCCTGGGTCGAGCTCTTCGCCGGTCTCGCCCTCCTCGTCGGCTTCTGGAAGCGTACGGCCGCCGGCCTGACCGGTCTGCTGCTCTTCGTCTTCATCCTGGCGCTCGGGTTCAATCTGGCCCGCGACAACCCGGTCAACTGCGGCTGCTTCGACCTGCGCGCGAAGGAGAAGCCGCGGGCGGAGCTGCTCTCCGAGATGCGGTGGACGATCTTGCGGGACGGCGGGATGCTGCTTCTGGTCGCGCAGGTTCTGGCCGCGAACCGCGAAAAGAGGGGTCAGACCCCGAAGACGGGGTCAGACCCCGACCCCTAGCGCCCCGGCGCCACCCGATCGGCGTCGGCCTGCCGCTCCCTGGCTGCCCAGAGGCCGAGGTGGCTTCGCCAGGCGCCGGCGGCCGCGCGCGTCAGAACGAACTCCATCGGATCGCCGGCGCAAGGCGTGATCCGGAGCACTTCCAGTCGAAAAAGAACCCGTCCGGTCGAGAGCCTGCGGCCCGTCTCGATCTTCCGGATGCGCGCCGTCGCTAGCTCCTGCGATTCCCCGAAGAGCCCCTCGAAGAGGAGCCGGTCGCCGGTCAGCCCGAGGATCCCTGGCAGCCTGCGGTAGCGCCCGGTGACGAGCTCGGCGCGCGTGAGCAGCCGGAAGCCGCTTCCCGCGCGCTCCAGGCGCTCGCGCGCCAGCCGGTCCTGGGCGTTCGAAAGGAGCCTCCGAGGCAGCACGGCGAGAAAAACGAGCAAGAGGAGGAGCGCTCCCAGGGCGAGCGGCAGCGTCGGGCTCAATGCAGGAACTTCTTGCGATTCTTGATGTAGTCGGTGAAGAGGAACTCCGCCAGGTTGTAGGGGGAGGCGTAGTACGCCCGGCCCCGGTTGATCTTGGTCAGCTTTTCCACGAAGTCGACCAGGTAGGCGTCGGTCGCGATCATGAAGGTCGTGATCGTGATGCCGTCCCGGCGGCAGGCGTCGGCCTCCTCGAGCGTGCGGTTGACGATCTTCAAGTCCAGGCCGAAGGGATTCTTGTAGAGCCGCCCCCGCTCCCAGATGGCCGAGGGCTTGCCGTCGGTGATCAAGAAGACCTGCTTGTTCGGGTTCTTGCGGTGGACGAGCAGCTTGCGCGCCATCGCCAGCCCCGCCTTGGTATTCGTGTGGAACGGTCCCACCTGCGCCTTCGAGATCTCCGAGATCGGCACGCGGGCCGCGTCGTCGCCGAAGAGGAGGACGTCGATCGAGTCCTTCGGGTACTTCGACTGGATGAGCTCGACCAAGGCCAGGGCGACCTTCTTGGCCGGCGTGAAGCGGTCCTCGCCGTAGAGGACCATGGAGTGGGAGATGTCGATCGCGAGCACGGTCGCGCAGGAGGTCAGATGCTCCTCCTCGTGGACCTCGAAGTCCTCCTGTTTGAGGGCGATCCTGTCGGCGTCGCGGCGGACGGCGTTGCCGATCGTGCGCACGCCGTCGATCGCGGTCGGGTTGTCGCCGAACTCGTAGGGGCGCGTCTCGGGCAGAAGCTCGCCGCCTCCGCCCGAACGCGGAATCGCGTGGTAGCCGGCGCCGGCCTTCTCGAGGGAGGAGAAGATCTCCTCCAGGGCGGAGCGGCGGATGCGCCGCTCCCCGCCGGCCGAGAGCTGGAGAGACCCGCCACGCTCCTCGACGATCTCGTTCTTCTCGAGCGCCCTGGCGAACTGGTCCAGATCCACCTCCTCGCCGATGATGCCGCGCTCCTGCAGATACTTCATCCAGCGCAGCGCCTCCTCGACGTTGCCCCCGGTCTGGAGCACGAGCTGAAGGAAGAGCTTGACCAGCTCCTGATACGTCAGCAGCTGCCGCAGCAGGTCGACCGGGAAGTCGGAATAGCGGTAGCGCATCAGGCCGTGAACCGTGAGCCGTGAACCGTGAACCGACGGGGTCGTGGCGCTTCGGTTGACGGTTTTCGGTTCACGGTTTACGAACTCCTCAGTTCGTTCTGCTCCGGACCAGGTTGAACTTCAACATCTCCATGTAGGAGACCTTCGAGTCGAGGTCCTCTCGCGCGAGCTTCAAGTGCTGTGTGAGCCCCTCGAGAACCAGCTCCATGCCGATCGCGAGCTCCTCCGGGCAGGCCGGGGCGAAGCGCTCTTCGACCGCCTTGCGCAGGCCCGGCACCGACTCGAGGCAAGCAAGGTGCTTGCCGAAGGGGGCGTCGTCGGAGAGCGTCACCTTGTTGCCCGCGGCGAACCACTCGACGATCGGCTCGTAGAGCGGATGGATCTTTTCCGGAGCCGTGGCCCGGCCGCGCCGGGGCTGCGTGCCCTCATCGGCCGTCTCCTCGAGCTCGATCCGCCGGCGCTCGGTCGGCCGGCCGGAGTCGGGCGGCGGGAACTTCGCGTCGAACAGCTTCTTGACGGCCGATCCGATCAGCTTCTTGGCGACGACCTCGGCCCCCTGCTGCTCTCCCTCGTAGACCATCTCGACCTTCCCCGTGATGGCGGGCAGTGTGGCCGGCAGGTCGCAAAGGCGCGGGAAGACGCGGGACTCGCGGTTGCCGAGGCCGCGGCGCTCGAGGTTCGAGACGAGCACCTCGATCGCGGAGATCGGCATCCGGGCCGAGACCCCCGAGGACTGGTCCACGAACTCGCTCGAGCGCGCGGCAAACGCGATCTCCTCGACGAGCTCCCGGAAGAGGTCGGGCACCTCGACGCGCGGCTCCCCGTCGCGCTCGATCCACGCCTCCTGGGCGGTGATCTTGGCCGCCGTTTTCACGTCGTCGGGGTAGTGCGTCAGAATCTGCGAGGAGATCCGGTCCTTGAGCGGCGTGATGATGTTGCCGCGGTTGGTGTAGTCCTCGGGGTTGGCCGAGAAGACGAGCAGGATGTCGAGCGGGATGCGGATCGGGAAGCCGCGGATCTGCAGGTCCCGCTCCTCGAGGATGTTGAGCAAGCCCACCTGGATGCGCGGCTGCAGGTCCGGCAGCTCGTTGATGGCGAAGATGCCTCGGTTGGTGCGGGGCACGATCCCGAAATGGATGACTTCCTCGTCCGAGTAGGAGCGCCGCTCGGTGGCGGCCTTGATCGGGTCGACATCCCCGATCAGGTCCGCGATCGTGACGTCCGGGGTCGCGAGCTTCTCGCGGTACCGCTCCTCCCTCGGGATCCAGGCGATCGGCGTCGCGTCCCCCTTCTCCGTCAGGATCCGCCGGCCGTACTTGGTGATCGGAAGATACGGGTCCTCGTTCAGCTCGCTGCCGGCGATCGACGGGATCTCGGGATCGAGCAGGTTGACGAGCAGCCTCAGGAGCCGCGTCTTGGCCTGGCCCCGCAGCCCCAGCAGGAGCATGTCGTGCTTCGAAAGGATCGCGTTGTGGAGCGCCGGCAGGACGGTTCGGTCGTAGCCGTGAATGCCGGGGAAGGGGTTCTGCCCCTCCGAGAGGGCGCGGCGCAGGTTCTCGCGCAGCTCCTCCTTGACGCCCCGCGGCCGGTACCCGCTCGCCTTCAGCTCTCCGAACGTGGCCGGTTTACTCAAGAGTCACACCTTTCTCCTGCCTTGGCGTCGGCGCGGCTACCTGCCGGCGTTTCGGGAGACTCACCCGGGCCGGATGGCCGGCACGTTCTCCTCCGGCCGGAAGAAGGGACGGGAGGCTCGTCCGGCGAGCAACGCAGCCCTCTCGGCGAAGGCTTCCAATCTCTCCTTCTGAAGTCCCACGACGGTCTTCTCGACGCGGCCGCTCCGGCCGACGGACACGAAGGTCGGGACGCACGACAGGCGCAAAGCCTCCGACGCCTTCCACGGGAGAGGGTCATAGAGCGTCTCGATCTCGGCGTCGAGTCGCTCGAGAAACGCGGCGGTCTCTCCGGGGTCGTCCTGCGACACGGCGACCACCGACAGGCCGCGCCCCTCTCCGATCCGCCGGAGGCGCTCGAGCAGCGGGATCGCGAGCTCGGAAGTGGGGCAGTCGGTGTGGAAGAAGGCGTAGAGAGTTTCCCCGCGCACCGCAGGCGCGGGCTCTCCCTCCTCGGTGCGAAGGTCGTGGATGGGGAAAACGATCCCGGGCTCCGGAGAGGCCACCGTCCGATTATAGACTTCGGGCCCGGTGAGACCGGCCCCGCCGGGACACGCGACGAGAATGAGCAGAGAAGGGAAGCTTCCCGCGCGACGCGCCCGGCACCGCTCGAGCGCCCCGAGGCGCTTCTCCCGACGCGACTTCGTGAAGGCGGCCGCCACGGCGCTCGCCTCGGGGGCTCTGCCGGCCGCCTGCGGCCGGCCGCGCGCCTCCGCGCCCGCGAGGAAGACCCTGAAGATCCTGCAGTGGAGCCACTTCGTGCCGGGCTACGACGAGTGGTTCGACCGGCGCTATGCGCGGGAATGGGGCGAACGCCACGGCACCGAGGTCATCGTGGACCACATGGCCTCGACCGAAGTCAACGCGCGAGGCGCCGCGGAGGCTGCGGGGAAGAAGGGTCACGACCTGTTCCTCTTTCTCTCGCCCCCGGCGGCCTACGAGGATCAGGTCATCGACCACCGGGAGATCGTGGAGGCGGTCGAGAAGAAACACGGGAAGATGATCCCGTTGGCCGAAAAGTCCACGCTCAACCCGGGGACGGGCAAGTACTTCGCCTTCTCCGACTCGTACGTCGCGGACCCCGGCAACTACCGGATCGACCTGTGGAGCGAGGCGGGGTTGCCCAACGGCCCCGACACCTGGGAGGACCTGCGGGTGGGCGGCGCGCGGATCCGGGCGAAGGCCGGCAATCCCGTGGGCGTCGGCCTCTCGCAGGAGATCGACTCCAACATGGCCCTGCGCGCCCTGCTCTGGTCCTTCGGCGGCTCGGTGCAGGACGCGGAGGGGCGCGTCGCGATCGGCTCCAAGGAGACGGTCGAGGCCTTGAAGTTTCTCCGCGCGCTCTACAAGGAAGCCATGACGCCCGAGGTCTTCACCTGGGACCCTTCCTCCAACAACCGCATGATGCTGGCGGGCCGCGGTTCCTTCGTCCAGAACGCCATCTCCGTGACGCGCACCGCCGAGAGGGAGAACCCGGAGATGGCCAGCAAGATCGGACTCGTCCCGGCGCTCTCCGGGCCCGCGCGCCGCATCGCGGCCGAGCACGTCATGAAATGCTACGTCAACTGAAGATTCGAAGAGAACATCGAGGGGGCCAAGTCGTTCCTCGTCGACTACGTCGACGCCTTCGCGTCGGTCTTCCGGGAGAGCGAGTTCTACAACCTGCCGTGCTATCCCGCGACCGTGCCCGACCTCGCCGACCGGGTCGCCGGCGACCCGAAGGCGGACCCGCCCGGCAAGTACCGCGTGCTGGCCACGGCGCTCGACTGGTCGACCAACATCGGCTATCCCGGCTACGCCACCGCGGCCATCGACGAAGCGTTCAACACGTTCCTCGTTCCGACGATGTTCGCGCGTGTGGCGCGCGAGGAGGCTACCCCCGAGGAGGCCGCCGCGGCCGCGGACCGGGAAGCGCGACGCATCTTCGAGCGCTGGGCCCGGCGCACCGGATGAACGAGGTCCGACGTCGTTGCCCGATTACTTTTCCGCCGGCTCCAGGGACTACGCTCGGTACCGGCCGGACTACCCCGCGCGTCTCTTCGCGTATCTGGCCGGACTTGCGCCGGGCCGCCGCCGCGCGTGGGACTGTGCGACCGGAAGCGGCCAGGCGGCGGCCGGGCTCGCCCGGCACTTCGAGGAAGTGGTCGCTACCGACGCGAGCGGGGAGCAGATCCGCTGCGCCCGGCGGCGGCGCGGCGTGCGCTATCGCGTGGCGGCGGCCGAGGAGTCGGGCCTGGAGAGCGGGTCGGTCGAGCTCGTCACGGTCGCGCAGGCCGTGCACTGGTTCGACCGCCCCCGCTTCTGGCGGGAGGCGCGCCGGGTCCTGGTTGCCCGCGGCGTTCTCGCGATCTGGTGCTACGACCTGCTGCGGGTGACCGAGGAGGTGGATGCCGCCGTCCGGAGACTCTATGGGCTCGTCCGCCCCTTCTGGCCGGCCGAGCGGGCGATCGTGGAGCGTGGCTACGGGAGCCTCGAGTTCCCGTTCGAGCGGGTCGCCGCGCCCCCCTTTCGAATGGAGAAGCGCTGGTCGCTCTCCCACCTGCTCGGCTACTTGCGCACCTGGACGGCTGTCCGGCTGTACGCGGAGGCCCGGGGCGAAGACCCGGTCGAGCGGGCCCGCGAGGATCTCTCGCGGGCCTGGGGGGACCCGGATCGGCTCCGGCGCGTCTTCTGGAACCTCGACCTGATGGTCGGCCGGACAACGTAGAATCGTCGGATGGCCGTGCGCGACTCGCTCGGGCGCCCGCTGCGGAGCCTCCGGCTCTCGGTCACCGACCGTTGCAACCTGCGGTGCCAGTACTGCATGCCGGAGCGGGACTACGTCTGGCTGCCGCGACGCGACATCCTCGACTTCGAAGAGCTCGGGCGCCTGGTGGACGTCTTCGCACGCCTGGGCGTCGATCGCGTGCGGCTGACGGGAGGTGAGCCTCTCGTGCGCCGGGACCTGCCGGAGCTCGTGCGGCTGCTGGCGGACAAGCCGGCGCTCGAGGACCTCGCGCTGACGACCAACGGCGTTCTGCTTTCCGGAGAGGCGAGGGCGCTGAAGGAGGCCGGGCTCCACCGGATCACCGTCAGCCTCGACACGCTTTCCCCGGAGCGGTTCCGGGAGCTCACGCGCTCCGACGAGCTGCCGCGGGTGCTTGCCGGAATCGAGGCGGCCGCGGCGGCGGGCCTCTCGCCGCTCAAGCTGGACACGGTCGTCATGCGAGGAGTCAACGACGACGAGCTCCTGACGCTGCTTGCCTACGGGCGGAGGGTGGGCGCCGAGGTGCGCTTCATCGAGTACATGGACGTGGGAGGGGCGACCCTCTGGTCGATGGAGAAAGTGGTTTCGCGGGCGGAAATGCTCGAGCGGATCGGACGGGCGCTCGGCCCCGTCGAGGCGGTCCCGGGCGACGGCTCCGCCCCGGCGGAGCGCTTCCTTCTGCCCGACGGGACGGTCTTCGGCGTCATCGCCTCGACGACCGCGCCCTTCTGCCGCTCCTGCGACCGGAGCCGCCTGACGGCCGACGGCCTGTGGTACCTCTGCCTCTACGCCGCGCGGGGGATCGACCTGCGGGGCCCCCTGCGGGCGGGAGCCTCGCCCGAGGAGCTTGGCCGCCTCATCGAAGGGGCCTGGCTCGCGCGCTCCGACCGCGGCGCGGAGGAGCGTCTGGCGATCCGGGACCGGGCGCCGCTCCTGCCGCGGGCCGCGTTGCGGCAGGACCCGCACCTGGAGATGCACACCCGGGGCGGGTGAGCCCGCAGCCGCCGCTCAACCGATTCTTCGCGGGTGGGTGTAGAGGTTGAAGCGCTCGCCCCGCAGGAAGCCCACCAGCGTGATCCCAGCCGACTCGGCCAGCGCCACGGCGAGGCTCGAGGGCGCCGAGACGGCCGCGACGATCGGGATCCCTGCCAGATACGCCTTCTGAACGATCTCGAAGCCGGCGCGGCCGGAGACCATCAGCAGAGAGTCGGAGAGGGGAAGTTCCCGGCGCCGCAGGAAGTGGCCAACGAGCTTGTCGGTCGCGTTGTGTCGCCCGATGTCCTCCGCGAGCTCCAAAAGGCGCCCCTCCCGGTCGAAGAGCGCGGCGGCGTGGAGGCCTCCCGTCGCCGCGAAGAGCGATTGGCGCGCGGCGAGCCGCTCGGGCAGCGCGCGCAGGAGGCTCGCTGTGACCCGCAGGTCGGAGTGAAGGGGCAGCTCACCCATCCGGATCACGCTCTCGATCGAGGTGCGGCCGCAGACCCCGCAGGCGGAGCCCATGACCGTGCCGCGCCGCAGCTTCTCGGCCCGCGCGAAGGCCTCCGGGGAGAGTGTCGCGAGCAGTACGTTGCCGCGCATCTCCGTCTCCAGGCGCGGATCGTCCGGCACGGCCAGGTCCTTCAGGTCGTCGCGGGACTCGAGGACCCCTTCGGCGAAGAGCAGGCCCGCCGTGAGGTCTTCGTCCCGCCCCGGGGTGCGCATCGTCGTGACGAAGGAGACCGCCGGGGCGCGGAGGCCCGGACGCGCCCGGATCTCCAGTGGCTCCTCGACGGCGAGCACGTCCTCCCGCTCCTTCTCCTTCTCCCCCTCCCGGGACCGCACCCGCACCCGCTCCGTCGGTTCCACGCCCGGATCATACAGGGTCAGGCATGTATTCGTGTATTATTCGGGCAATAGTACATGAATACATGCCTGACCCCATCCCTTACTTGACGGCTCCCACCGTGAACCCGGCGATGAAGCGGTCGAGGAAGAGGTTGTAGAGGATCGCCGTCGGAAGGCTCGCGATCAAGCAGGCCGCCATGAGCGACCCCCAGTAGTAGACGTCGCCGCGCACGAGGTAGATCGGCACGCCCACCCCCACGGTCTGGCGCGAGGCGGTCGAGATGAAGGTCAGCGCGTAGACGAACTCCTGGGTGACCAGCGTGAAGGCGAAGATGACGACGGTCAGGATCCCGGAGGTCGAGACCGGGATCACGAGCTTGCGGAAGGTCTGGAAGCGGGTCAGGCCGTCCACCATGGCCGCGTCCTCGAGCTCCGTCGGAATCGACTTGAAGAACCCCATGAGGAGCCAGGTCGAGAAGGGAATCGTGAAGCTCGGATAGACGACGACGAGAGCCCACAGGCTGTCCTGGAGCCCCAGGGACGAGACGATCCGCGACAGCGGGATGAAGAGCAGGGTCGGCGGCACGAGATACGTCAAGAAGATCCCGATCCCGAGGCGGCCGCCCCATCGCCCCGTCAGGCGCGCCAGGGCGTAGGCCGCCGGCACCGCGGCGGCGAGCGTGATCGCGACGACCAGCGCCCCCGCCAGGGCCGTGTTGCCCAGCCAGCGCAGGAAGAGGGTCTCGGAAAAGAGGTAGCGCAGGTGCTCCAGGGTGGGCGGCTGCCGGAAGAGGAAGGGATTGTTCTCGACGTTGTAGAGGTCTCCGGTCCGCTTGAACGCGGTGACGGCCATCCAGTAGAAGGGGAAGCCGAGCAGCAGCGTGAATGCCGCCAGGATCGCGCGGCGGCCGAGCCGGCCGGCGGCCCTGCGCGCCGGGGCCCGGAGGCTCACGCGACCTCCGCGCGGTGAGCCGTCCTGAGCATCCACCACACGACGGCGACGAGCAGCGGCACGAGGAAGATCGAGATGGCCGCTCCCGCCGCCAGATCGCTTCCCAGGATGCCGGTGAAAAACGCGAGGGAGGGGAGGACCTGGGTCGTGTCGTACGGGCCGCCGCGCGTCAGGATGTAGATGACCGTCATGTCGGTGAAGGTGAAGACGACGCCGAAGAGCAGCGCGACGCTCATGATCGGCCGCATCATCGGCAGCTCGATCTGGAAGAGCCTCCGGAAGAAGCCGGCTCCGTCGACCTGGGCCGCCTCCGGGATGTCCCTCGGGATCGCCGTCCAGCCCGCGAGCAGGATCACCGTCGCGAAGGGGAGCATGTGCCAGACGTGGACGAGGATGACCGAAGCCATGGCGAGCGTCGGTTCTCCCAGCCACATCGGCGCTTCGAAAGGCTTCACCAGGTGGAGCCGCACGAGCACCCAGCTCACGACACTGTAGATCGAGTCGAGGATCCACTTCCAGCCGATCGCCCCGAGCGAGACCGGAGCGACCCAGGGGAGCAGGATGACGAACCGCAGCCAGCGCCGCCCCCGGAAGGCGTCCTTCAGGGCGAGGGCGAGCGTCGTCGCGCCGGCCATGACGAGAACCTGAGAGCAGATCGTGAAGACGCAGGAGTTCACGAGCGCGCGCCGGAAGGCGGGGCTGCCGAGCACGGAGGCGAAGTTGTCGAATCCCACGAAGCGGAAGCCTCTGCTTCCCACCCGCACGTCTCCGACGCTGTAGAGGAGGGCGAGGGCGAAGGGCGCCCCGACGAGCGCCGTCACGTAGAGGATCGCGGGCAGGAGCATCGCGGGACCGAGCCATCGCTGACCCGTGCGGCTCACGCGCGCCCCCGCCCGACCCGAAGGCCGGTGCCCCGGTCGAAGAGACGGATCTGACGCTCGAGCACGGCGAACTCGTGGACGGTCCCCGGCTCGAAGCGGCCCGCATGTGACGAGGGGAGGCGCGAGAGCGCTTTCTGGCCGCCGAAGGGGCCTCCCTCGAGCGCCCCGTAGAGGATCCGTTCGGCCCCGAGATACTCCTCATGGCTCACCCGCAGCTTGAGGGCCCGCGCCGGCTCTCCGCGGAGGTCGCCGGAGGGATGCAGATGCTCCGGCCGGAACCCCGTGATCCCCTCCGGGGTCTCGACGAGGTTCATCGGCGGCGAGCCCAGGAACGTCGCGACGAACGTGTCGGCCGGATCGTCGTAAACGCCGGCCGGCGCGCCGACCTGCCGCACCCGGCCCTCTTTGAGGACGACGATGCGGTCGCCCATGGCCATTGCTTCGACCTGGTCGTGCGTCACGTAGATCGTCGTGGTGCCGATGCGCTTCTGGAACTCGCCGAGCTCCTCGCGCGCCGAGGCGCGCAGCTTCGCGTCCAGGTTCGAGAGCGGCTCGTCCAGCAGGAAGAGAGAGGGCTCCCGCACGATCGCGCGCGCAAGCGCGACGCGCTGGCGTTCCCCGCCGGAAAGCTCCCGCGGCTTTCGGCCGAGCAGGGCCACGAGGCCGAGCAGATCCGCCGCCCACCCCGCCTTCTCGAGTCTCGCCGCCTTCGGCATCCCCCGCGCCTTGAGCGGGAACTCGATGTTGTCCAGGACCGTCAGGTGCGGATAGAGCGCGTAGCTCTGGAACACCATCGCGATCCCGCGCTCGCGGGGAGTGCGGTCGTTGACCACGGCGCCTCCGATCAGGATCTCGCCCGAGGTCGGTTCCTCCAGCCCGGCGATCATCCTCAGCAGCGTCGTCTTTCCCGACCCCGAGGGACCGAGCAGGACCAGAAACTCGCCCTCCCGCGTGAGCAGGTCGACCTCCTGCACCGCGCCGGCTTGCGCCTTCGGGAAGACCTTCGTCAGGGCGCGCGTCTCGAGAATGGCCATCGTGTCAGAAGTGGCGGATGTCGACGTGCCGGGTCTCGCGCAGGAAAGCGGTGCCGATCACGAAGCTTACGAGAGCCACGACGATCGGATACCAGAGGCCGGCGTAGATGTTCCCCTTTGCGGCCATGATCGCGGTCGCGAGCAGAGGCAGCATCCCGCCGAACCACCCGTTGCCGATGTGATACGGCAATGACATCGAGGTGTAGCGGATCCGCGTCGGGAAGAGCTCGACCAGGAACGCCGCGATCGGACCGTAGACCATCGTCACATAGAGGACGAGGATGACGAGGATCAGGACGGTCATCGGCCGGTTGACCGCGCTCTTGTCGATCTCGGTCGGGTAGCCGGTCGCCTCGAGCGCCGCCCGGAACTCTCCCTCGTTCCAGCCGCGCAGCTCGCGCTCCCCGATCCGCGTCACCACCGACTCGCCGGGCACCGCGGGAAGCCGCGTGTGCGACAGGCCGGCCTTGGTCAGAAAGTCCTTGACTTTCTCGCAGTCGGCGAACTTCGTGCCCGGAAAGACGAAGACGTGCATCGTGCACGGGCCCGAGGCCACAGTGATCGGGGTCGAGGCCGCATAGCGCTCGAGCGCCGGATTGACGTAGTGCGTCAGGCCTTTGAACAGCGGGATGTACGTCAGTGCGGCCAGGAGGCAACCCGCCAGGATGATCCCCTTGCGGCCGATCCGGTCGGAGAGTGCTCCGAAGAAGAGAAAGAACGGCGTTCCGATCACGAGCGCGATCGCCACGAGCACGTAGGCCGTGACGTAGTCGAGCTTGAGCGTGATGGTCAGGAAGAAGAGCGCCCAGAACTGGCCCGTGTACCAGACCACACCCTGGCCGGCCGTGGCTCCGAAGAGGGCGAGCAGGACGATTCGTCCGTTGCTCCAGTTCGCGAAGGACTCGGTCAGCGGCGCCTTCGAGCCCTTTCCCTCCGCCTTCATCTGCTTGAAGACGGGCGACTCCTCGAGCTTCAGCCGGATGTAGACGGAGAAAGCGAGCAGGAAGAGCGAGACGAGGAAGGGGAGCCGCCACCCCCAGCTCTGAAACCTCTCGGCGTCCATGTTGGCCCGCACGCCGCCGATCACGACCAGCGAGAGGAAGAAGCCGAGAGTCGCGGTCGTCTGGATCCAGCTCGTGCTGTAGCCGCGCCGCCCGTGTTCCGAGTGCTCGGCGACGTACGTCGCGGCGCCGCCGTACTCGCCGCCCAGGGCGAGCCCCTGCAGCAGGCGCAAGAGCGTCAGGAGGATCGGGGCGGCGATGCCGATGTGCGAATACGTCGGCAGGACCCCGACCAGGGCTGTCGAGGCGCCCATGACGACGATTGTGACGAGAAAGGTGTACTTGCGACCGACGAGGTCGCCGATCCGCCCGAAAACGAGGGCGCCGAAGGGGCGCACGAGGAACCCGGCCGCGTAGGTGGCGAACGCCGACAGGAGCGCGGCCGTGTCGTTGCCGCGCGGGAAGAAGAGCACCGCGAAGAAGGGAGCGAGCGTCGCGTAGAGGTAGAAGTCGTACCACTCGAAGACGGTTCCGAGCGAGGAGGCGAAAATGACCCTTCGCTCTTTGCGCGTGAGCGCGGTCGGGGCGCCCGCCGCGGCTGGCTTCGCCATGCATATCCCTTCCTCGTTCGGAGCATCGGACCGGCGGGCGAAGTCTTTTGCCCGCTACGCCCGAAGTCAAGGCCGTTGTTGCCCGGGCCGGAGAACACAGCGGCGATAATAGAGTCCGGCCAGGAGGCGTCGATGGCGAGCAAGCCGGACAAGACTATCGAAGCGCTTCTCAAGGAGAACCGGGCGTTCCCTCCTCCGAAAGCCTTCGCGCGGCAGGCGAACGTGCGCGACCCCGGCGTCTATCGGAAGGCGGACCGCAACTTCCAGAAGTACTGGGCCGACTTCGCCCGGCAGCTTCAGTGGTACAAGCCGTGGAAGAAGGTTCTCGACTGGAAGCCCCCGAAGGCGAAGTGGTTCGTGGGGGGCAAGCTCAACGCCTCGGTCAACTGCCTGGACCGGCATCTGGACGGTCCCCGCCGCAACA
The DNA here is from genome assembly GCA_050745345.1 of Thermoanaerobaculia bacterium. GTDB lineage: Bacteria > Acidobacteriota > Thermoanaerobaculia > UBA5066 > Gp7-AA6 > DATBFU01. The sequence continues at coordinate 1,531 of JBOGJK010000786.1, read as the reverse complement.
AGGCGGCGCTGATCTGGGAAGGGGAGCCGGGGGACCAGCGCGTGCTCACGTACCGGGAGCTCCACCGGGACGTGTGCAAGTTCGCCAACGTCCTGAAGTCGCTCGGCATCCGGAAAGGGGACCGGGTCACGCTCTACCTGCCGATGATCCCGGAGCTTCCGGTCGCGATGCTCGCCTGCGCCCGGATCGGCGCGATTCACTCGGTGGTCTTCGGCGGCTTCTCGGCCGAGTCGCTGCGTGACCGCATCAACGACCAGGCGGCGCGGCTGCTCGTGACGGCCGACGGCGGCTGGCGGCGCGGCAAGGAAGTGCCCTTAAAGGCGATCTCCGACGAGGCGCTCACCTCCGCGCCGTCAATCGAGAGCGTCGTCGTGGTGAAGCGGACGGGCAGCACGGTCTCCTGGACCGAGGGGCGCGACCGGTGGTGGACGGACCTGATGGCGCAGGCCCCGGCCCGCTCGACGCCGGAGAGGATGGACGCCGAGGACCCGCTCTACATCCTCTACACCTCGGGCACGACGGGAAAGCCCAAGGGGATCCTGCACACGACCGGAGGGTACCTGGTCGGGACCTACGCGACCGCGAAATGGATCTTCGACCTGAAGGACGAGGACGTCTTCTGGTGCACGGCCGACATCGGATGGGTCACGGGGCACTCCTACGTCGTCTATGGCCCGCTCGCCAACGGCGCCACGTGCCTGATGTACGAAGGCGCCCCCGACACCCCGGCGCGCGACCGCTTCTGGGACCTGATCGAGCGGCACGGCGTCACGATCCTCTACACGGCGCCCACCGCGATCCGGGCCTTCATGAAGTGGGGCACCGAGTGGCCGGGCAAGCACGACCTCTCCTCGCTTCGACTGCTCGGCACCGTCGGGGAGCCGATCAACCCCGAAGCCTGGATCTGGTATCAGCAGAACATCGGCGGCGGCCATTGCCCGGTCGTGGACACCTGGTGGCAGACGGAGACGGGAATGGTCTTGATCACGCCGCTGCCCGGCATCACGACGACGCGCCCGGGCTCGGCCACCGTTCCCTTCCCGGGCATCGCGGCGACGATCCTCTCGCAGGAAGGAGAGGAGGTGAAGGTCGGCGGGGGGTACCTGGCGATCACGCGCCCCTGGCCGGCGATGCTCCGGACGATCTGGGGCGATCCAGACCGCTACGTGCAGAACTACTTCGAGAAGTACGGGCCGTCGATCTACCTGGCCGGCGACGGCGCCAAGCGGGACGAGGACGGCTACTTCTGGCTCCTCGGCCGGATCGACGACGTCATGAACGTCGCCGGCCATCGGCTGTCCACCTACGAGATCGAGAGCGCGCTCGTCGACAACACCAAGGTCGCCGAAGCAGCGGTGGTCTCGAGACCCGACGACGTGGTCGGCGAGGCCATCGTGGCGTTCGTCACGCTGAAGAGCGGGTACGAGGGCGACGACGAGGTCGCCACCGAGCTCCGGGAGCACGTCGCCGGCAAGATCGGCAAGATCGCGCGTCCGCACGGGCTCATCTTCACGGGCGACCTCCCCAAGAC
>JBOGJK010000785.1:0-2934 GCA_050745345.1 Thermoanaerobaculia bacterium | reverse complement strand
GCGTCACCCTAGCGGGCGCCGTCCCGGCGCCAAGGCCGAGGAAAGCGAGTCCAACGGCCGTTGCCGTGGCTTGCGCGGAAAGGATGCGGATCATCGGAACCTCCTGGACGGGATTCCACGGACTCTCCCTTCACGGGCGCGCATTTATATCAGGGGAGGCTACCCGATCCGCGCGAAGTCGATGAAGCCGCGCTCCACGTCGGTCGAGATGAGCTTGACCCGGACCTTGTCCCCGACCTCGAGCCCCTCCCAACCCTGGACGAGCTTGCCCTCGACCGGGGGCTGGAAGACGCGAACCCAGGTCCCCTTTTCCGAGGCGCCGGTCACGACCCCGTCGAAACGCTGGCCGAGTCGCCGTTCGAGCAGCAGCGCCGCCGCGGACTTGCGCACCTGGCGCTCGACCTTGTCGGCCGCGTCCTCCATCCGGGTGCAGTGCTGCGCCAGCGACTCCAGGTCCGCGGCCGAGTCGGGGGGACTTTCTCCGGCCAGGGCCGCTTTCAAGAGCCGCTGGGTGATCAGGTCCGGGTAACGGCGGTTGGGCGCGGTCGAGTGCGTGTAGTCGCGGACCGCCAGCCCGAAGTGTCCCGCCGCCGCCTGCCCGGGCCGCTCGACGACGTACTCGCCCGAGCCCATGAGCTTGATGACGACGAGCGAGAGGTCGGGAAAGCGCAGCGGGTCGGCGCGGCGGCGCCGCGCGAGGAACTCCTGGAGCGCCCGGCTGTCGGGCTCGGGGGGGAGAGACTCGCCGTGCTCGGAGGCCACCCTCACGATCCGCTGCCAGCGCTCGGGCGAGCGGACGACACGGCGCAGAGAGGCCACCTTCTTGTCAGCCAGGAAGCGCGCGGTCACGCCGTTGGCCACGATCATGAAGTCCTCGATCAGCTCGCGGGCGCGGTTCTTCTTCTCCACCGCGAGATCCACGACCCGGTCGCCGTCGAAGACGGGCTTCGGCTCGATCGTCTCGAGCTCGAGCGCCCCCCGCTCGTACCGCAGGACGCGCAGCTTCTGCGCGACGGAATCCTGGATCCGGAGCTGCCGGGCGATCTCCTCGGACTCTCCCGCCCGACCCGGCATCTCCCCCTTCCCCTCGAGCGCCGCGCCGACGGCGTCGTAGGCGAGCTTGGCGCGGTTGCGCACGGCGGCGCGAGAGACGCCGGAGGCGGAAAGCTCCCCGTCCCGCTCCACCGTCATCTCGACGACGACCGCCGCGCGGTCCTCCTGCTCGTTTAAGGAGGTCAGGTTCGTCGAGAGCTTCTCCGGCAGCATCGGAAAGATCTGCGCCGGCGTATAGACCGAGGTCGTGTTGTGCCGGGCGTGGCGGTCGAGCGCCAAGCCCGCGGAGACGAGCGCGTCGACGTCGGCCACCGCCACCCGAATCCGGACGGCGCCGCCGGGCAGCTCCTCGGCGACCGAGAGCTGGTCGAGGTCGCGGGAGTCGTCGTTGTCGATCGAGACCCAGGCAAGCCGCCGGAGGTCGGCAAGCCCCGCCCCCGGAGCGGGCGCCGGCTGCCTCAGGCGGTCGAGCTCCGAGAGGGCGTCGCGCGAGAAGTCGGGCCAGAGGTCCCGCTCCGTCATGGCCCGCCGGGCGATCTGCTTGAGGTCGCTTCGGTGCGTTCCCCGGCGGCCGGACACCCGGCGAGTCTAGCAGCCGCGCTTCGGGGCCCGCCGGAAACTAAGATGTCGGCGTGACGGAATCGCAACGGCCGCCGGCCTTCTACGCGAAGCTCTCGATCGCGGCGGCCGTCGTCACGATCGCGCTCAAGGTCGCGGCCTGGCGGCTGACCGGCTCGGTGGGCCTTCTCTCGGACGCCGCGGAGTCGGTCGTCAACCTCGCGGCGGCGCTGATCGCGCTCTGGGCCCTGACGGTCGCCGCGAAGCCCCCCGACGAGACGCACGCCTTCGGCTACACGAAGGCGGAGTACTTCGCCAGCGGCGCCGAAGGGTTCCTGATCCTGGCCGCGGCCTTCGGCATCGCGGTGGCGGCCTGGCACCGCTGGCTGGACCCGAGGCCGATCGCCGACGCCTGGGCCGGTGTGGGTATCTCGGCCGCGGCCTCGGCCGTCAACGGGGCGGTCGCCGCGACCCTGATGCGGGCCGGCAACCGATTGCGCTCGATCACGCTGCGCGCCGACGCGCATCACCTCTGGACGGACGTCTGGACTTCGGCCGGCGTCATCGCGGGCGTGGCGCTCGTCGCCCTGACCGGGTGGCTGCGACTCGATCCACTGATCGCCTTCGCGGTCGCGGCCAACATCGTCTGGACGGGATGGAAGCTCGTCCGGGAGACGGGCCTGGGCCTGCTCGACACCTCCCTGCCGGAGGAGGAGCGCAAGGAGGTCACCGCGGCGCTCGCCCCGTTCCAGCAGGAGGGGATCCTCTTCCACGCGATCCGGACGCGGGTCGCGGGCCCGCGGCGCTTCGTCTCGATGCACGTGCTGGTCCCCGGGAGCTGGACGATCCAGCGAGGGCACGACCTTTGCGAGGCGATCGAAGCGGCCGTGCGCAAGGCACTGCCGCTGGCGACGGTCTTCACCCACCTCGAGCCGCGGGAGGACCCGGTGTCCTGGGAGGACCGGGGCCTGGATCGAGCCTAGTAGCGCCTATCGGGCGGCCGGCCCGGTTTCGCCCAGCGCCTGACGCACCGTCACGACGTCGACCAAGCCCGCGCAGCCGTAGAGGACCGGCAGCACCCTGGCCGGCGGATATTTCCTCCGGAGCTCGGCCACCACTTCCGTTCCGGCGCGGTAGGCGGGCAGGTACATCCGCCCGAGAAGCGGATGCCGCCCCCAGGCGCCCGAGAGCTTGTCGGCGCGCTCCTCGGAAACCAGGAAGTCGCGCCGCAGTGTCGCGGCGACCTCCTTCTGGGCGGCTCCCTCTTTCCAGGTCAGGTAGGAGGACTGGTTCTTGGCGTCGTCCTGCAGCAGTGCCAGCAGC
>JBOGJK010000784.1:0-2818 GCA_050745345.1 Thermoanaerobaculia bacterium | reverse complement strand
CATCGGTCTGAACTGGTTTCCGATCCCAGGCGTTCCGGTCAACCCCATCATTCGCTTCCGGATTCTGAGAGATGGCACGGTAACCGACGTCCAGGTCGCGAGATCCAGCGGGCTGCCGTATCTTGATCGAAGGGCCCAGCGCGCGGTGATCGCCTCCTCCCCCCTTCCTCCCTTGCCTGCCGACTATCCGGGCAGCGACGCTGGCGCGGCCTTCGAGTTCGAATGAGGGGACGCATTCGCGGCGCGGCGGCGATCGCCCTCCCGGCGATCTCGGTCCTCTGCCCGGCTCTGCTCGGCCAGAGTCCGACCCCGACTCCCGCACCGGTCGAAATCTACGGCAAGATCACCGCTCCCACCGGTCGGCGCATGGCCGTGGCCGTCCCGGAGCTGCTGCCGACGGGCACCGCGGTCCTGACCTCCGCCGTGGCGGGCTCCTTCACGGCGACCCTGCGCTCGGACATCGAGTACTCCGACGTCTTCGTCCTGGCGGATACCGCGCTCTACCCGCCGGGATCCCGCGACCCCCTGGCCGCGGAGGCCGGGGACCGGTGGCTGGCCTCCGGCGCCGAGATCCTGGTGGACACGCGGGCCGAGGTGTCCGGCGACCGCGTCGCGATCGAGGCGCGGGTCTGGGATCTGAAGTCGCGCAAGATGATCCTCGGCCGCCGCTACTCCGGGGGGGCCTCCTACGTCTCCCGCATCGCGCACACCCTGGCCAACGACCTGGTCAAGTACTTCACCGGCAAGGACGGCCTGTATCTGTCCACCATCTTCTTCGTCTCCGACCGCGACCGGAACAAGGAGATCGACGGCATGGACTTCGACGGACGCAACCTCCGCCAGCTGACCGCTCACAAGTCCCTGTCGATCGGCCCGAACGGCCACGGGGGGCGGGTCGTCTATACCTCCTACCTGAGCCTCTATCCGCAGATCTTCTCCATGAACGCGGACGGAAGCGACAAGAAGGAGGTCCCGACGGGCGTCGATCTGAACGCCTCGCCGGCGCTCTCTCCCGACGGGACGCAGATCGCGTTTGCCGGCGCCCAGCGCGGCAACACCGATATCTACGTCGTCAACGCGGGAGGCGGAAACCTGCGCCGCCTGACCAACACGCGCTCGCTCGAGGCCGCGCCGGAGTGGTCCCCCACGGGACGCCAGATTCTCTACACCTCCGACCAGACCGGGGTCCCGCAGATCTGGCTCATGGAATCGGAGGGGACAGGCCACCGCCAGTTCACCTTCGCCGGCAACTGGAACGACGAGGCAACCTGGTCGCCCGACGGCTCGCGGATCGCCTTCGCCTGCCGCAACGAAGGGGACTTCAACATCTGCGTGATGGACGTGGCCACGGGGCGCACGGTGCAGCTCACCTCCGAAGGGTCCAATGGCCATCCCTCGTGGTCGCCCGGTGGGGAGAAGATCGTCTATCACTCGCGGCGAGGCGGATCGACACAGATCTACACCATGGACGCCGTCGACGGGAACAACAAGCGTCTCTTGACCGACGGGGGCAACAACAGCCAACCGGTCTGGCTTCCGTGAGTCCACACGCGATCCTCCGAAGATCCGTCCGCTCTGCTATATTGATGCCTTCCGCACACCGCCCCGCCCGAACGACCTCCGGAGGCGCCGTGCGAACGACAAGGAGAGAGGAATCATGAGGAACTTCCCAGCGCGGTTTTCTCTGGCCATCGCGGCCGCGGGCCTTCTCTGCCTCGCCCCGGCCTGCGCCAAGAAGCCCCCGACGACCGTCCAGGAGAAGCAGCCGGTCCCCACACCGGCCCCTCCTGCGGCCACAGCCGTGGCGCCTCCGGTCACCTCGGCCCCCATCGAAGACGAGGCGCAGAAGGTGCTGTCCGCGTCGATCCAGGACCTCAATCGGCGCGGCTACCTCCAGGACGCCTACTTTGACTTCGACCGGTACGAGCTGCGCGACGACGCCCGGTCGGCCCTGGCCACCGACTCCGAGTGGCTCAAGAAGTTCCCGACCATCCAGATCCTGATCGAGGGGCACTGCGACGAGCGCGGCACCAACGAATACAACCTCGCCCTCGCAGAGCGGCGCGCCAATTCCGCCAAGGACTACCTGATGTCCCTCGGTGTGGACGGGGGCCGCGTCAAGACGGTCTCCTACGGGGAGGAGCGCCCGTTCTGCAGCGACTCGGACGAGTCGTGCTGGGCGACAAACCGGCGCGCGCACCTCGTGATCACGGCCAAGTAGAGTGGCGCTTCGAAACCCGGGCTGGCTGGCCCTCGCCGCGGGACCGCTCCTGCTCGGTTCGGCCTGCGTGTCCTCGAGCGACATCGAAGGCCTCCACCGGCAGATGAACGACATCGAGAAGCAGATCCAGGCGCTCGAATCCAAGTCCTCCAGCAAGGAGGAGGTTGCCCGGCTCAACTCCACCGTGTCGCAGCAGACGCAACAACTCTTGAAGTCCAACGCCGACATGGGCGTTCGGCTGGGCGAGATGACGACCAAGATGGAGCAGCTGGAAGCCAAGCTCGAGGACACCAACCGCCGCCTCTCGCAGCTCTCCCAGCAGATCGCCGAGACGCAGGGCGACCTGGCCCGGATGCGCGCTCCCGCGCCGGGGACTCCCGGGCAGGGCGCCGCTCCGGGCGTTCCCGCGCCGGACACGTCGGTGGTGGCCCCGCCGCCCGGCTCACCCTCGCCGGCAGAGCTGTACGACACCGCCGCGGCCGACTATACGAAGGGCCGCTACGCGCTCGCGGTCCAGGGCTTCGAAGACTACGTTCGCAACTACCCCAACACGGACCTCTCCGACAACGCGCAGTACTGGATCGGAGAGAGTCACTA
>JBOGJK010000783.1:0-12231 GCA_050745345.1 Thermoanaerobaculia bacterium | reverse complement strand
CTCGATCTCGCCCGACTTCTCCCCCGCCTTGAGCGAGGTCCAGTAGAGCCTCGGGAAGAGGTCTCCCTGCTCCGCGAAGGCCTCGGAGATGGAGGCTCCGGCGTTGACGCGCTCCTTGACGTCCGCGAGCACCCGCCGCATCGCGGGGCTCTCCTGCCGCTCGAGCAGAATGTCGAAGGAGTGCACGACCGGAAGTCCCGCCTTGAGCAACGCGATCATTTCCTGGTTGAAGATCAGGAACTCCGACATCTTGACCCGGCGCCGCCGGCTGCCACGCGCCCCGGGCAGCGTCAGCCCCCGGCGACGGATCTCGAAGACGCGCCCGCCGCGCCGCTCGACCTCGGAGCGCGCGGCGCCGGCGTCTCGGGCGAGGATCGACTCCTCGGCGACCGAGCCGTCGGGCCACCCGGTCTTGACGCGAAACTCCCGGCTCACGGCTGTTTCTCCACGGTCTTCGAGCCGGCGGCGCCCTTCTCGACCTCGGCGCGCGGCAGCTCCTGCGCGAGCAGGACCAGGATCAGGGCGGTCTTCGACTGCTCCTCCCGCGAGGCGCCTACGACGAGCGTTTGATTGAGCGTGATCGACATCGAAGCGCGATAGAGCCGTGTGTAGAGCGGCGGCCCCAGGTTGGTCTTGCGCACGCGAGTGAGCATGAAGGGGGCGAGCAACAGCTCGTCGCCGCTGCCTGCGGGCCCGATCGAGAAGGAGAGCTGGTACTCCTCTCCCAAACGGCTCTCGACCCGGCGCCCCTCGACCCCGCGCAGCACGACCGAATCGACCAGGGAGTAGTCGTTGAACTGGAAGAGGGACTTCAGCTTCGCCCCCAGCCCTTCGATTTCCTTCGAGATGGATCCGGCGGCCACGTCTGCCCGCGCCCGCACGAGCTTGACCGCGAAGGTGAAGCCGCGCGGCGGCACGTCGAACTCCGCGAGCACCTTCGCCACGGTCTTCAGGTTCTCCTCGCGGTCGGTCACGGTCATCGCGTTCAAGCGCTGAGTGAGGGTGATCGAGGCGGCGTCGGACAGGTGCGGCCGGATCAGGAGCGCCGCCTCCTCGACCCTCCGGTAGTTCATCCGGAAGACCCTGATCGCGAGCTCCTCCGCCCCGGCCGGGGATGCCGGGAAGAGAAGAGCCAGCGCGGCCGCGAAGAAGAACGCTACTCTCACTTGAAGAAAAGCTCCGGCACAGCCCGGCGCGACCCCTCGGGCGCCGCCCGACTTCGCCACGCGGACCGACCTAGATGTCGAGCGAGCCGTCCACGATCCAGACCACGCGCGGCTCTCCCGCGCCCGGGGTCCAGTCGTAGACGGTCGCTCCGCTGGAAGCCTCGACGACGCCTTCGGGCGCGCCGGAGGCCGCGAGGCCCGCTGCAGGGGCCCGCCCGGCCGTGGCCGCCGGCTGCCCGGAGTCCGGCGGCTGCAGCCCCGAGGGAACGGCAAGGGTCAGCAGAGCCACCGCGGCGGCGGCCGCGGCCCTCGGCCAGCGGCGTGTCGCTTCCCCTTCGCCGGGGTACCTCGCCGGCCGCGCCGCGATGCGCCGCTCCGCCTGCTTCAACGCGACACCGGCGCGGACGGAGGCGACCACCGAGGCGACCTCCTCGGAGGAGACGGCAGGAGACGGCAGCCCCGCGAAGAGCAGCGTCGGGTCTTGCGACGCCGCCTCGGCGCGGCACGCGGCGCAGCGCGACAGATGCCCGCGCACCTCCCGGCGCTCCGCCTCCGGCAACTGCTCGCCGGCGAACCGGGGCAGCCGCCGGCGCACCGACTCGCACGCCGCGCTCATGGATTTCGCTCCTTCCGGAAGAGCCCCGGGTGGAGTTTCTGGAGCTCCCGGCGCAAAATGCGCCGGGCGTTGAACAGGTGGTTGCGGACCGTGGACTCGCCGCACTGCAGGATCTCGGCGATCTCCCGCGTATCGCAGTCCTGCATCTCCCGCAGCACGAAGGCGGCTTTCTGCTTTGCGGAGAGGCGGTGGGAGGCCCGCTCGAAGAGACGCGAGAGCTCCCCGTCCTCGGCCGCGCGCGTGGTCTCGAGGGCCGAGGACTCCTCTCGCTGCCGCACCAGATGCAGCGTCGCCCCGTGCGCGCGCTCCCGGGAGCGAACGCTGCGAAGGAAGTCGATCGAGAGGTTGGTCGAGATCCGGTAGAGCCACGTGTTGAACGACCAGGTCTCGTCGTAGCGCGCAAGCTGCTCCCAGACTCGAAGGAACACCATCTGCGCGACGTCCCGGGCGTCCTCGCCGTCGCCCACGATGCGGCGGGCGATCGCGAGGACGGCCGGGGTCTTGCGGGCGACCAGCGCCTCGAAGGCGGTCATGTCGCCCCGCCGGGCCTCGGCTGCCAGTTCCCGGTCGGTCGCCCGGTCCGCCTCGAGCCGGCGCCGGCCTTCGCTGAAGGCGAGCTTCATCGGCTCTCTATACGGAGCCGGCCCTTCCGGCGTTGGGGGCTTTTCCTCCGGCATAAACTGTTGAATGGTAGAACTTTGACACCAGCGGGGCAAGAAGCAACAGAGAGCGGGCGGCGAGAGCAGAATCTCTTTGGCCTCCAGCGCCGTCACCGTTAACTCTCGGCCCTCAACGGCAAACGCCCCGGCGATAATCCGCGAGTGTTCTTCTACCGGCTCCTCTCGTCGACCGCCCTGCTCGCGTACTCGCCTTATGCCCTCCTGCGGGCGCTACTGGGGCGCCGCCGGCTGGGAGACTTGCCGGGCCGGCTCGGATGGAGGTCGTTTCCGGATCTGTCCGGCGGCGTCTGGATCCACGCGGTCTCGGTGGGAGAAGTGGGAGTCGCCCGCAGCCTCCTTTCCGCGTTTGCGGGGAAGGCTCCGGGGCGTCCGATGGGGCTCTCGGCGACGACCGCCGCGGGGCGCAAGCTCGCACAGTCGCTCGCTTCCGAAGCGGTCCCGGTCTTCGCCTTTCCGCTCGACCTGAGAGGACCGGTCGAGAGGGCGCTCTCCGGCGTGCGGCCGGGGCTGGTCCTGCTGACCGAGACGGAGATCTGGCCGCTCTTTCTCGAGCGGGCAGCGGCGCGGGGCATCCCCGTCGCGCTCGTCAACGGGCGGGTGTCCCCCCGCTCCTTCGCGCGATACTTCCTCGTGCGCCGGTGGCTCGCCGCCAGCCTCGGGCGCGTGGCCCTCTTTGCGATGCAGAGCCCGGAGGACGCCGAGCGGATCGTCGCGCTCGGAGTGCCGCCCGAGCGCGTCCGGATGACCGGGAACCTGAAGTACGACACGCCCGAGGCGCCGCCGTTTCTCGACGCGGCCCGCCTGCGCGCCGCGGCGGCGGGCCGGCCGGTCTTCGTCGCGGCCTCGACGGCGCAAGGGGAGGAAGAGATCGTGCTCAGAGCCTGGCGGAATCTGGATCCGCGCCCGTTTCTGGTCCTCGCCCCCCGCCGCCCCGAGCGCTTCGACGCCGTTGCGGCCCTGATCGAGCGCTCCGGCTTCTCTGTCCTTCGGCGTTCCTCCCCTGACGACTGCCGACCGTCGACTGTCGACTCCGTCTACCTGCTCGACTCGATCGGCGAGCTCGCATCTGTCTACCGCGAGGCGCGCGTCGCTCTCATCGGCGGAAGCTTTGTGCGACGGGGGGGCCACAACCCGATCGAGGCCTGGGCGGCCGGGGTCCCGGTCCTGGCCGGCCCGCACACCGAGAACTTCCGCCAGATCATGGCCGATGGGCAGGAGCGGGGATTCGCCCGACGGGTGGAGAGCAAGCGGGCGCTCGCGCGCCAGCTCACGAGCCTCCTCGACGCGGAGGGGGGCGCGACCGAGGCGGGAGAACGCGCGCGCCGCTTCGTGGCGGCCAACCGCGGCGCGGCCGGGCGCACGGTCGAGCTGCTGCTTCCGCTGCTCGAACCGCGGGCGCGGCGGAGGGCCGTACCGTGATCCTCGACTCCTTTTCGCGCCTCTACGGCTCGCTCGCGGAAGCCCGCGCGCGGCTCTACGCGCAGGGGAGGATCCCCTCCCGAAGGCTCCCCCACCCGACGATCTCGGTCGGCAACATCACCTTCGGCGGCACGGGCAAGACGCCGTTGGTCGAGTGGCTTGCGCGCCGCTTCCGCTTCGAGGGGAGGCGGCCGGCAATCCTCTCCCGCGGGTACGGACGGCGCTCGCGGGGCCCCGTCGTCGTCTCGGAGGGGGACGGGCCGCTGGTGGGACCCGACCGGGGGGGAGACGAGCCGGTCGAGCTCGCGCGGCGGCTGCCCGGGGTCGTCATCGTCGTTTCCGAGCGCCGCGCCGACGCCGCCCAGGCCGCCGGCCGACTCGGCGCCAACCTGTATCTGCTCGACGACGGGTACCAGCACCTGGCGGTGCGGCGCGACGTCAACCTGCTCCTGCTCGACGCCCGCGACCCCTTCGGCGGGGGGAAGCTTCCGCCGAGCGGGCGGCTGCGCGAGCCGCTCTCGGCGCTCGCGCGCGCGGACGCCTTCGTCTTCACGCGGATCGACCGCGCCGAGCCGCCGGCGGCGGCGCGGCGCACGCTGCAGGCATGGCGTCCCGAGGCGCCGGTCTTCACCGCCCGAATCCGCGCAGCCGGCGTGCACGACGAGAACGGCTCGCCGGTGCCGGCCGCTGTACTGGGGCAGCGCCGTCTGCTCGCGGTCTGCGGTGTCGCCCACCCGGACGGCTTCGCGGCGAGCCTCGCGGAGCTGGATCTGGCTCCCGAGGAAACCCTGGTCTTCCGCGACCACCAGAGATACGCCGGGCGCGAGCTCGCGCGCATCCGGCGGGCCGCGGAGGCCGCCGGCCGCTGCTGGGTCGTCACGACGGAGAAAGACGCCGTCAAGCTGTTGGGAAGGCTCTCGCTGCCCGTCGTCGCGGTGCGGCTGTCCGTCGAGGTGGTCGAACCCGGCTTCTTTCCTTTCCTCACGTCCCGGATTCCTCCCGCGGAGGCCGGACGGGTCGCGGGTTGAGGACCTCCCCGTCGGCCGTCTTCGACGATGGCGCGCTGCGTCTGGCGCGCCGGCGGCGCCGCGGATCGCGGCTGCGGTTTCTGGCCGAACACGCCCTGTTCGCCGCGGCCGCCGCCGCGCTCCGCCTCCTGCCGGTGGGCGCCTCCTCGCGGGTCGGCCGCCGCGCGGCGCCCCCGCTGCTCTCCCTTTTCGGGCGGCGGCGGCGCATCCTGCTCGCCAACCTCGCCCGCGCCTTTCCGGAGAAGAGCGGCGAAGAGCTGCGCCGCATCGCCCGCGAGTCGGTGGAGAACCTGGGCGCCGCCCTCTTCGAGCTGCTGGACGTGTCTCGCTGGAGCGTCGAGGACCTGCGCGCGTGCGTCTCCTACGGCGGGGTCGAGAACCTCGAGTCCGCGCGCGCCAGGGGCCGCGGCGTCATCCTGCTCTCGGCCCACTTCGGCAGCTGGGAGCTCGGAGCGCTCGCGGCCGGCTTGCTCGGACAGCCGATCTCCTCGGTCGTGCGTCCGCTCGACAATCCGAGACTCGAGGCGGAGCTCGCCCGGAGGCGGTCGCGCTTCGGCAACCGGGTCATCGCCAAGAAGGAAGCGCTTCGCGAGATGCTCCGTGCGATGCGGGACGGGGAGACGGTGGCGATCCTGCTTGACCAGAACGTCCTGCCGGAGGAGGCGACGTTCGTCCCCTTCTTCGGCCGGCTCGCCGCGACCACGCCGTCGGTGGCGCTCCTGCAGCGAAAGACGGGCGCGGCGGTCGTGCCCGTGTTCACCTGGCCGGAAGGCAACGGTCGCTACCGCCTCGTCTTCGAGAAGCCGATCCTCGCCGAGGAGTTCGCCTCCGTCGAGGGCGGGCGCGCCGAGCAGGCGCGCCGCGCCACGGCGCGCTACGCCGAGGTGACGGAGGAGGCGATCCGCAAGAGGCCGGCGGCGTGGCTGTGGCTGCACGACCGCTGGAAGACGAAACCGCCCGGAGAGGAGTGAGTCGGCAGACCTCTCACTTCAGCTCGGTATTCCAGTAAGCCACATCCAGAAAGTTCCGCCACGCCGGGTGGAACTTGTTCGCTCCGAAGTGGCCGACCGGATACCAGCGCGGCTTCTTCGGATGCCCGACGAGCTTCATGGAAGCCTCCTGCGGCGTGCGGTTGCCCTTGCGCACATTGCAGGCGAGGCAGGCGCACACGACGTTCTCCCAGGAGGAGTTGCCGCCGCGCGAGAGCGGAATGACGTGGTCGAGCGACAGCTCGGCGGAGGGAAACTTGTGCCCGCAGTACTGGCAGCGGTTCCCGTCGCGCACGTAGATGTTGTGGCGCGAGAACTTCACTTCCTGGCGGGGCAGGCGGTCGTACTCCTTGAGAGCGACGACCCGCGGAATGCGGATGGCCATGGAGGGGGTCAGGACCACCTCGTCCTGCGGCTGGGGCGGGATGTCGCACCAGTTCTCGAACTCGTAGGTCGAGTAGTCGGGAAGCACTGCACGGACGTGCCCCTTGTAGAAGAGGGAGAAGGCCTTCCGGACGGAGGTGACCTGCACCGCCTGGAAGACCCGATTCAGGACGAGTACGTGGGAGTCGAGCATCGGGAATCTCGCGGCCGATCATTATAATCCCCGCACTTGATGGCACCTGCCGCCAGCCGGGCGCGCCTGCTCGACCTCGTCGGGTCCTTCGCCGGGCGCCGCATCGTCGTTGTCGGCGACTATGTCCTCGACCGGTTCGTCTTCGGGCACCCCAAGCGCGTGAGCCGCGAGGCCCCGGTGCTCGTCCTTCGCTTCTGGAAGGAGGAGGAGCTGCCGGGAGGCGCCGGCAACACCACCGCCAACATCCGTTCTCTGGGTGGCGTGCCGCTGCCGGTCGGGGTACTCGGCCGCGATGGCGCCGGAGAGGCGCTCCGGCGGATCTTCGCAGAGCGCGGGATTTCGACCGAGGGCCTGCTCGAGGCGCCCGGTTACCCCACGCCCACCAAGACGCGGATCCTGGGGGGCGGTCCCCACGCGATCCAGCAGCAGATCGTGCGCTACGACCGGGAGGGCCGGCTGCCCGAGGACGGCGCGCTCTGGTCCACCCTCGCGCGGCTCCTCTCGGAGCAGGCGCGGGGCGTTGCGGGAGCGGTCCTCTCCGACTACGGCTACGGCGCCGTCTCCCCGGCTGCCGTCGCCCCGCTCAAGGCCGCGCTTTCGCCCGGCGCTCCGGTGCTCGTCGACTCGCGGCACGACCTGCTCTCCTATTCCGGCGTGGACGCCATCACCCCCAACGAGGAGGAGCTCGAGGAATGCGCCGGCTTCCCGATCGGGGACTCGGAGGAGGCCCTCGCCCGGGCGGCGCGCGGGGTGGCGGACCGCATCGGGTGCCGCGCGGTCCTGGTGACGCGCGGCTCGCGCGGCATGGCCCTCTTCGACGGCGCCGCGGCGCCGCGGTGGATCCCGGTGCACGGGACCGATCAGGTCGCCGACGTGACCCGAGCCGGCGACACGGTGCTCGCGACGTTCTCCCTGGCGCTCGCCTCGGGGGCAAGCCCCGCGGAAGCGGCGCTTCTGGCCAACTTCGCCGGCGGGGTCGTCGTCATGAAGACGGGAACGGCCGTCGTGACGCCCGAGGAGCTGAAAGACGCGATCGCGGCGGATCGGACGATCCTGGATCGGAAGACGGAAGACGGTAGACGGAAGACGGTAGACGAATGAAGACGAGCCCCACCAACCATTCCCACTCGTCTCCCGTCTCACGTCTCCCGTCTACCGGCTCATGACCGGGAGACAGAAGACGGGACTCGCCCGAGGCCTTGATCCGCGAGCTCGCGCCGCACGTGCACGCGAAGGGAACGGACTACGCCGCCAAGGACGTCCCGGAGAGACGCACCGTCGCGGCCTGCGGCGGGCGGACCGTAATCGTGGGAGACCCGAAGGACCACGCCACGACGGACCTGATCGCGAGGATCCATGCGCCTTCTGATCGTCCGCCTCTCCGCTCTGGGCGACATCGTCCACACGCTGCCGCTCGCAGAGAACGCCAGGCTCGCGGGCGCCTCGGTCGGCTGGGTCAGCGAGGGAAGGTACCGCGACCTGCTCGAAGGCAACCCCAACCTCGAGCGTCTCTTCCTGGCGGATAAGCGCGGCTGGCGTCAGGATCCCGCCGGCCGAGAAACGCGGCAAAGCCTCTGGGACCTTCGACGGGAGCTCGTCTCCTTCGGCGCGGACCGCGTGATCGACGCGCAGGGGCTCTGGAAGTCCGCGGTCCTGGCGCGCGCCGCCGGCTCTCCGGTCGTCGGCTTCGCGGCTTCGGAGCGCCGGGAAGGCTCCTCGGCGCTCCTCTGCGCTATGCGCGTGCGGCCGCCGGAGACGGCACGCCATGTCGTGGACCGCAACCTCGCGCTGCTCTCCGCGGTGGGTATCCCGGTCGTGCGCCGGGCACCCGATGCGAGGTACCTGCTCGCGAGGCCGGAGCCCGACGCCGCCGCGTTCCTCGCGTCGCAGCCGCGCCCTTATGCGCTGTATCACCCCGGGGCCGGCCGCCCCGAGAAGGTCTGGAGCGAGGAGAAGCTCGCCGCCGTCGCGCGCCGGCTGGAAGCGTGCGGTCTCCATCCGGTCGTCTCCTGGGGGCCGGGCGACGAGCCTCGGGCCGAGCGGATGGAAGCGCTGCTGCCCGGCTCGCGCAGGGTCCCGAGGCTTCCGGTCCACGGCCTCGCGCACGTCGCCGCCGGCGCGGAGATCTTCCTGGGCGCAGATACGGGGCCGCTTCACCTGGCCGACGCCGTGGGTGTGGCGACACTCGCCCTCTTCGGGCCGACCGACCCCGAGCGAAACGGCCCCTACCGCGGCAGCTCCCTCCACTTCGATTCCGCGACCACCCCCGAAGCCGTCACCTCACGAGCCATCGAGATTCTCGAAGCAAGACGCGGCGGCTCTTAGAGTTCCTGTCGACTGTCGACTGTTGACTTTTCCCCTTTGACTCTCCGGCGCATCGGCCTTACGATGTTCCAACTCCATGGTCGTCAAGCTAGGGGACCTGCTTCTCAAGGCGAAGCTGATCACGCAGGATCAGCTCGAAGCGGCTCTGAAACTGCAGCGCGAGGAGGGGGGCAAGCTCGGCGAAGCGCTCGTCCGCGTGGGCGCCGTCTCCGAGAGCGACATCACGGAAACCCTTTCGCAGCAGTTCGGTGTGCCCTCGATCGACCTCTCGAGCTTCGCGATCGACCCGGGCGTCATCAAGATCGTGCCCGGGGAGGTCGCGCGCAAGTATGGTGTCCTTCCGGTGAACAAAACGGGGGCGACCCTGACCATCGCGATGGGGGACCCGACCAACGTCTTCGCGATGGACGACATCAAGTTCATGACCGGCTACAACGTCGAGCCGGTGGTCGCCTCGGAAGTCGCGCTGCGCAAGGCGATCGACAAGCACTACGGCACGCCGCGCTCCGTCGTCCTCAAGGAGAGGGCCAAGTTGGGAGGCACCTTCGTGCCGGAGGCCAACCTCGAAGAGGTCATGGCCTCCTCCTCGCTCACGATCGACGACATGGCGGGCGTGGGTCTGGGCGAGCTCAACATGGACGAGATCACCGGGATCGACACCGGCGCGGACGTGGACGTCCTGAAACAGGACGAGGGACAGGAGATCGACCTCTCCGACCTGACGAAGTCGACCGAATCGGCGCCCATCATCAAGGTCTCCAACTTGATCCTGATCGAGGCGCTGAAGGCTGGGGCCTCCGACATCCACATCGAGCCGTACGAGAAGGAGTTCCGCGTACGCTTCCGCATCGACGGCGTGCTGCACAACATCATGGCGCTGCCGATGCGGACCCGCGATCCGCTCATCTCGCGCCTGAAGATCATGGCCAAGCTCGACATCTCCGAGAAGCGTCTTCCCCAGGACGGCCGCATCAAGATCCGGCTGCGCGTCGAGGAGCGCTCGCGCGACCTCGACCTTCGGGTCTCGACCGTCCCGGCACAGTTCGGCGAGAAGGTCGTCATGCGGCTGCTCGACAAGACGAAGCTGCAGCTGGACATGACGCAGCTCGGCTTCGAGCAGGAGGCGCTGCGCCGCTTCAAGGACGCGATCGACCGGCCCTACGGCATCGTGCTCGTCACGGGGCCCACCGGATCGGGGAAGACCAACACGCTCTACTCCGCGATCGCGGCGTTGAACGACCCTTCCGTCAACATCATGACAGCCGAGGATCCGATCGAGTTCAACCTCGCCGGCATCAACCAGGTGCAGATGAAGGAGCAGATCGGCCTGACGTTCGCCTCGGCTCTGCGCTCCTTCCTGCGCCAGGATCCGGACATCATTCTCGTGGGGGAGATCCGCGACTTCGAGACCGCGGAGATCGCGGTCAAGGCGGCGCTGACGGGGCACCTGGTGCTCTCGACCCTCCACACCAACGACGCCCCCTCGACGATCAACAGGCTCATGAACATGGGCATCGAGCCGTTCCTCGTGGCGACCTCGATCAACGCCATCTGCGCCCAGCGGCTCGTGCGCTGCATCTGCACCAACTGCGTCGAGGAGGTCGAGACCCCGCCGCAGATGCTGATCCAGGTGGGCTTCGCGCCGGACGAGGTCAAGACCCTGAAGATCAAGCGGGGCCGCGGCTGCGAGAAGTGCAACAACGGCGGATACCGTGGTCGCATCGGCCTCTACGAGGCCCTTCAATTCTCCGACGAGATCCGGGACATGATCCTCTCGGGCGCGAGCTCGATCGAGTTGAAGCGCAAGGCGGTCGAGGAGGGGATGGTCAGCCTCCGCATGGCGGGGCTCCAGAAGATCCGCCAGGGGATCACGACGCTGGAGGAGGTCCTCCGCGAGACTGTCCTTTAGGCCAGGGCCGGTTCTGCACCGTTTCTGAACACGTCTGGCTTCCCTTTTGCCCATTCCAGGTCTAAACTACCCAGACACTTAACCCTTGGGGGACAGATGGCCGGCGATACCACGCTCCATCAACTCTTGAAGCAGATGGTCGAGATGGGTGCCTCCGACCTGCACCTGACGACCCAGTCCCCCCCGATGGTGCGGCTGGACGGGCGCCTGCTCCCGCTGCCCTACCCGCCGCTGACCGTCGCCGAGACCAAGCAGCTCGCCTACTCGGTCCTGACCGACACCCAGAAGCACCGTTTCGAGGAGAACCTGGAGCTGGACCTCTCCTTCGGCGTCAAGGGGCTGGCCCGCTTCCGGGCGAACAACTTCCTGCAGCGCGGCGCCGTCGCCGGCGTCTACCGGCAGATCCCGTACGAGATCCTCGGGTTCCGCGAACTGGGGCTGCCGCCGGTCGTCGAGAGCCTGTGCGAGAAGCCGCGGGGCCTGATCCTCGTGACCGGGCCGACCGGCTCCGGCAAGACGACGACGCTGGCGGCGATGCTCGACAAGATCAATCGCGAGAAGCAGCTCCACATCATCACCATCGAGGACCCGATCGAGGTCCTCCACACGCATAAGAAGTGCCTGGTCAACCAGCGGGAGCTGCACGCCGACACCCACTCCTTTCCCAACGCCTTGAAGTCCGTCCTGCGCGAGGACCCGGACGTCGTGCTGATCGGCGAGATGCGCGACCTGGAAACGATTGAATCGGCGCTGCGCATCGCCGAGACGGGGCACCTGACGCTCGCGACCCTGCACACCAACTCCGCCGTCTCCTCCATCAACCGCATCATCGACGTCTTCCCGGCGCACCAGCAGACGCAGATCCGGACCCAGCTCTCCTTCGTCCTGGAAGGGATCATGTGCCAGTCGCTGCTCGAGCGCTCCAGCGGCAAGGGGCGCGCCATGGCCATGGAGATCATGGTGCCCAACGCCGCCATCCGAAACCTGATCCGCGAGGACAAGGTGCACCAGATCTACTCCATGATGCAGACCGGCCAGACGAAATTCGGCATGCAGACCTTCAACCAGTCGCTCGCCACGCTCTACCACAAGAAGCTCATCACGCTGGAGAACGCGCTCTCCCGCTCGTCGAACCCGGACGAGCTGCAGGACATCATCAACCGCGGCGCCGGCGTGAACGTGACGACCGCTCCGACGACCCCCGCCGCCGCCGCGGCCGCGGCGCGGAAGGCCAGTCAGGGATAACGGGAGACTCGCGCCATGCCCAACTACGCGTGGAAGGGACGCAACCGCACCGGACTCGTTCAGGAGGGGGTCCTCGCGGCGGACTCCAAGGACCTCGCGCTCGCGAGCCTGCGCCGCCAGAACATCGTCGTCACAGGGATCCGGGAGCGGGGCAAGGAGATCTCGCTCACGAAGCTGGGGCTCAAGGTCCCGCCCAAGACGCTCGCGGTCTTCACGCGGCAGTTCTCGGTCATGATCGACGCCGGGCTGCCGCTCGTGCAGTGCCTCGAGATCCTGG
>JBOGJK010000782.1:0-6503 GCA_050745345.1 Thermoanaerobaculia bacterium | reverse complement strand
GCCGTAGATCTTGCCGGTCGAGATCGAGGCTTCGGGCGGAACGCCGCGGAACCACTGGTCCCCGGGCTCGAGCAGCATCTCGCGCGTCGCCGCGTCGAAGCCGGACACGAAGAAGCTCTGGTTGCCCGGATACGTGAAGGACGACTCCGACTTGATCTTCTGGTAGTCCACGCCGACGCGGACGTTGTGAGAGCGGCCCATGAGCTGGCTGTACATGTTCAGGGCGACGTTGGCCTGGTCGCGCGGCCGCTGCACGAAGCCGTCGAAGGGGTTGCCGTTGTAGAAGAGGCCTTCGGCGAGGTTGAAGATGGGAGAGCCGTCCCCCGTGTAGTTTGCAACGGTGATGCCGCCGCGCTGGCCCGCGTAGGTCGCCTCGACGGAGAAATTGGAGCCGAAGATGCCCGTGTAACGCGCCTGCCAGATGCAGGCCCAGGGGCAGTCGTTCGCCTGGTCCTGCGCCGTCAGCGCCTGGATCTCCGCGCTCGGGACCCCGAACTCTGCCCAGTAGTTGCGGACGATTCCGGTGAAGGGATCGGCCTGGGCCGAGAACACCAGCGCGTGCGCCGGAGTGATTTGCCCGTTCAACTTCCCCTGCCAGGCCTGGAAGGTCCGGCTGGCCGTGTAGCTCTGGCCGGAGAGAGGCGGGGGATTGAGCTCCGAGACCGCCGTCTGCGCGGGAGGCGTGAATTGAGGGTTGCGCTCGTAGGCGCCGAAGAACCAGATGTGGTTCTGCCAAACGGGCCCGCCCAGCGTGAAGAGGTAGTCGTAGACGTTCTTGTCGAGCTTCTCCCGCGCGAAGGGGGTTCCGTCCGGGTTAGCCGCCGTGGGAGGGCTCGACCCCTTGTTCTGGGAGTCCCAGCTGTCGTTGGTCACGAGGGCCCGGGCCGAGCCGTGGAACACGTTGGTGCCCGACTTGGTGATGACGTTGACGACGGCCCCCTGCGAGCGCCCGTACTCGGCCGAGATCGCCGCGTTGGAGACCACGACCTCCTGGATCGCGTCGAAGTTGTTGTTGGCGCCAAAGGTCCCCGTCGTGGGGTCGGTCGTGTCCACGCCGTCGAAGAGAAAGAGGTTCGAAGAGTCCACTGCGCCGTGCGAGTTCGTGTTGCCGTCGGCGTCGGCGTCGTTGACTCCCGTCGCGAACTCGACCACGCTCTGAAAGCCGCGCGGGACCGCCAGCACATCGGTGAGGCTTGCGTCGATGCGCGTCGTGTCCGAGACGTTCGTGCGGTCCACCAGCGGGGCGTCGCCCGAGACCGTCACCGACTCCTGCGTCGCCGAGATCCGCAGAACGATGTTGAGGCTGGTTGTCTTCTCCGCCGTGACGAGGTTGGCCTCCGAGCCGTAGGTCTCGAAGTTGGCCAGCGTCGCCTTGACCGTGTAGGGGCCGGGCGGCAGCAGCGCGAAGTTGAAGGAGCCCGCGGCGTCCGTGGTGGCCGCGCGGCGGAACCCCTTCTCCTCGCTGGTGAGCTCGACACCCACACCGGGCAGGGCCCCTCCCTGCTCGTCGCGGACGCGGCCCGCGAGTGTTCCGAAGAGCGAGCCGTCCGCCAGAAGCGGCGCGGCCGCGATCAAGCCGATGATGGCGAAAAGCCACCTCCCGATCCGATTTCGTTTCTCCATAAGCTCCTCTCTCGCGGAACGCGTCATCCGATGGCGCCCGCGGCCCTGTGAAGAAGAGCAACACCACTGCCACCCGGGCCGCGAGAACCGCTTTGTTACGAGTGGTCGGGTCCCGGGGACGCACGATCCTCTGCGTGGGACGAACGGAGTCTCAAAAATACGTGAAGATTCGGTTTCTTGGCTCCCGAACCAAAAAACCGGATAACCGCGGAGCGGAAGTCGCCATTCGCCGACCCTAACGGGACCAGGTCGCGTGTCGGCTAGGATCGGGGCTGTTCCATGCCGACCAGAGAGCGTGAGGACCCCCGGTCCCCGGACGACGATGCCGAGAGCCTGGAGCGGGAGCTCTCGCTGGCCGTCCGGGGACAGGTGCGCTTCGACGACGGGAGCCGCGCGCTCTACGCGACGGACGCTTCGAACTACCGGCAGGTGCCGATCGGCGTCGTGCTGCCCGAGTCGGCCGAAGACGCGATCGCCGCGATTGAGGTGTGCCGGCGCTTCGGCGCCCCGGTCTTGACTCGCGGCGCCGGCACCTCGCTGGCCGGCCAGTGCTGCAATGTCGCCGTCGTGCTCGATTTCTCCAGGCACGTCCACCGCGTCCTCGCGGTCGATCCCGAAAAGCGCCTCGCGCGCGTCGAACCGGGAGCGGTCTTGGACGACCTGCGCGGGCGGGCCGAGCGGCAGGGCCTGACCTTCGGGCCCGATCCCGCGACACACGCCCACTGCACCCTGGGAGGAATGATCGGCAACGACTCCTGCGGCGTTCACTCGGTGCTGGCGGCCTTCGAAGGGGAAGGGGGGCGCACGGCCGACAACGTCGCGGAGCTCGAGATCGCGACCTACGACGGCGCCCGCATGCGCGTGGGAAGGACGAGCGAAGAAGAGCTCGCGCGCATCATTGTGGAGGGGGGCCGGCGGGGCGAGATCTACCAGGGCCTCGCAGGGCTGCGGGACCGGTACGCCGAGAAGATCCGGGAGAAGTTCCCGAAGATCCCGCGCCGCGTCTCCGGCTACAACCTTCCGGCCCTGCTGCCGGAGAACGGCTTCCACGTGGCCCGGGCGCTGGTGGGCTCGGAGGGAACCTGTGTCGCGGTACTCGAGGCGACGGTGCACCTGATTCCGAGCCATCCGTTTCGCGTCCTGCTCGTCGCGGGCTTCTCCGACGTCTTCGCCGCCGCCGACGCCGTGCCGGCCGTCCTGGCGCACCGGCCGGCCGGGCTGGAAGGCTTCGACGACGGTCTGGTCAACGACATGCGGCGGGCGGGGCTGCATCCGGACGGGATTGCGCTGCTTCCGGAAGGGGGCGGCTGGCTGCTCGCCGAGCTCGGCGGAGCCTCCCCGCAGGAGGCGGAGGCGAAGGCCCGGCGGCTGATGGAAGAGCTTTCGAGCTCGCGGCCGGCCCCGGCGATGCGCCTCTACACGCGCCCCACAGAAGCCCGGAGAGTCTGGCAGGTGCGCGAGTCGGCGCTGCCGGCGACCGCCCACGCGCCGGGGCGCCCCCTGACCTGGGAGGGGTGGGAGGACTCGGCGGTCGCCCCGGAGAGGCTCGGCGCCTATCTGCGCGATCAGCGAAGGCTCTGGGAGAGGCATGGCTATCGCGGAGACCTCTACGGCCACTTCGGCGACGGGTGTGTCCACACGCGCCTCGACTTCGACTTCGAGACGCCGGAGGGGATCCGCCGGTTCCGCGCGTTCCTGGAGGAGGCCGCCGATCTGGTCCTCTCCTACGGAGGGTCGCTCTCGGGCGAGCACGGCGACGGGCAGTCGCGCTCGGAGCTTCTGCCGAAGATGTTCGGGCCGGAGCTTGCGGAGGCTTTCCGCCAGTTCAAGCGCCTCTGGGACCCCGACGGGAAAATGAACCCGGGCAAGCTCGTCGACCCCTACCCGATCGTCTCGAACCTGCGCCTCTCGGGGGGCCGGCCGGGCAGATCGGAGAAGACGGTGTTCCGGTTCCCGGAGGACGGCGGCGACCTCTCGCGCGCGGCGCTGCGGTGCGTCGGTGTGGGCAAGTGCCGCCGCCTCGAAGGGGGCACGATGTGCCCGAGCTTCCGCGCGACCCTCGAGGAGGCGCACTCCACGCGGGGCCGGGCGCGCTTGCTCTTCGAGATGCTCCAGGGCGAGACGATCCGCGGGGGATGGAAGAGCGAGCAGGTGCGCGAGGCTCTGGATCTGTGTCTCGCCTGCAAGGCGTGCAAGTCGGAGTGCCCCGTCGGCGTGGACATGGCCACGTACAAAGCGGAGTTTCTCTCTCACTACTATCAGGGGCGCCGGCGCCCGCGGTCCGCCAGCGCTTTCGGGTGGATCCACCGGTGGGCTCGCGCGGCGTCTTTCGCGCCGGGACTCGTCAACTTCCTGACGCAGACCCCGGGGCTCTCGCGGCTGACGAAGGCCGCGGCGGGAATCGCGCCGGAGCGCCAGATCCCGCTTTTCTCCGCGCAGAGCTTCCGAGGCTGGTTCCGCCGGCGGCCCCGCCCCCCGGGGATCCTCGGGCGCAGGCCGGTCCTGCTCTGGCCCGACACCTTCAACGACTTTTTCCACCCCGGCATCGCCCGGGCGGCGGTCGAGGTGCTGGAGGCCGCGGGCTTTGCGGTCGAAATTCCGGAGCGGGACCTCTGCTGCGGGCGCCCGCTCTACGACTTCGGGATGCTCGATCCGGCAAGACATCTATTAAGGGAGATCCTCGGCGCCCTCGCGACGCCTCTGCGGCAAGGTGTGCCGGTGGTCGTCCTGGAGCCCTCCTGCGCCGCGGTCTTCCGGGACGAGCTGCCGAACCTCTTCCCCGAAGAGGAGGACGCGCGGCTTCTGTCGCGCCAGACGCACCTGCTGGCCGGATTCCTCGGGAAAGAAGCTCCTGGTTTTGCGCCGGGGAGCCTGTCCGGAAACGCCCTTCTCCAGGCGCATTGCCACCAGCAGGCGCTCTTCGGGACGGGTGACGATGAGGCCCTGCTCGGCAGGGTCGGCCTCGACTTTCGAATCCTCGACGCCGGCTGCTGCGGGATGGCGGGCGCCTTCGGCTTCGAGCGCGGAAAGCACTACGAGGTCTCGGTCCGGTGCGCCGAACGGGTTCTCGCCCCGGAGGTCCGCCGGGCCCCGGCCGACACGCTCATTCTGGCCGACGGTTTCTCCTGCCGGGAGCAGATCCGGCAGCTGACCGGCCGCAGGGCGCTCCACACGGCGGAGCTCCTGCGCTCCGCGCTGGATCAGAAGATTCGATCGACCGTCGGCTCGGGACCGGGAAGCAGCGCAGAGTCGACGACCTGACCGGGTTGCCCCTCCTCCTGCCGAACGAACCCATCGCCCGAAATTCGCGCGGCCTCCCGGAAGAAACGTCGACCGGCATTCGGACGGTCGCGACGGGCCGTGCCGGCCCGCGGTCTGGACGGATTTTGCCCCTTTCCCCGGCCTTGAAATAGACTCCCCGCGGCCAAAACCGAAACAACCGAGCTTCGATGCAGATCTTCCACCGCAGCACGAATACGATCTCCCGCGTCTCCGTCTTCGGCGCGGTCTTCTTCCTCGGCCTTCTGCTCTGGCTCTTCGACGCCCTGAACCGCTCCCCCTACACCACACAGCAGGGCGTCGCCCGTGTCCAGCCCGTCCCGTTCTCGCACAAACACCATGTGGGAGGGATGGGGATCGACTGCCGCTACTGCCACACCTCGGTCGAGAAGGCGGCTTACGCCAACATCCCGCCGACCCAGACGTGCATGAACTGCCACTCGCAGATCTGGAGCCAGTCGCCGGAGCTGGAGACGGTGCGGGAGAGCTGGCGCACCGACCGCTCGATCGACTGGGTCAAGGTCTACGACCTGCCGGACTTCGTCTACTTCAACCACTCGATCCACGTCGCCAAAGGGGTGGGGTGCGAGACCTGCCACGGGAGAATCGACCGGATGCCGCTGGTCTCGCAGCACCCGAACCTGCAGATGTCCTGGTGCCTCGACTGCCACCGCAACCCCGGCAAGCACCTGCGGCCGCGCGATCAGGTCTTCACGATGGGGTACACGCCCGCGGGCGATCAGCGGGAGATCGGGGAGCGGCTCAAGCGCGAGTACCGGATCCGCTCGACCTTCGAGCTGACGGACTGCTGGACGTGCCACCGATGAGCGGGAAGTCGACAGTCCACAGTCCACCGGCGACAGTCGGATCCGGGGACCTCTCTCGGCTCAAGTCCCTGCGAGGGCGCGAATACTGGAGGTCCTTGGAGGAGCTCGCTCAGACCGAGGACTTCCGTGAGCACCTGCACCGCGAGTTTCGAGTCCCGATCGACTCGGGGGTGGACCGCCGGGAGCTGCTGACGCTCATGGGCGCGTCGATCGCTCTGGCCGGCCTGACCGGCTGCACCCGGCAGCCGACCGAGCGGATCTACCCGTACGTCAAGCCTCCCGAGGAGGTCGTCCCCGGCGAGCCCCTCTTCTATGCGACCGCGCACGTGCACGGCGGCTACGCGCGCGGCGTGCTCGCCGAGAGCCACCAGGGGCGCCCGACGAAGATCGAGGGCAACCCGCTCCACCCGGGAAGCCTCGGCGGCACGGACGTCTTCGCGCAGGCCTTCCTGCTCGGCCTCTACGATCCCGACCGCTCGCAGACCCTGACCGAGCGCGGGGAGATCCGCCCGTGGAGCGCTTTCCTCGCCGCGGCGAAGCTCGCGCTCGAAAAGGAGCGCGGGACGCGGGGGGCGGGCCTGCGCTTCCTGACGGCGGCAACGACTTCGCCGACCCTCTCCGCCCAGATGGCCGGGATCCTCGAGGCGTTTCCCGAAGCGAAGTGGGTCGCCTGGGAGCCGGCGGGTCGCGACAACGTGTACGATGGAACGCTCCTGGCCTTCGGAGAGCGGCTCGAGCCGGGCTATGCGTTCGACCAGGCGGACGTCATCCTCT
>JBOGJK010000781.1:0-9697 GCA_050745345.1 Thermoanaerobaculia bacterium | reverse complement strand
GGGCACCGTCGCGAGCTCGCTGGCGACGGTGCCCGTGACCCTTCGGGCCCTGGACACGCTCGGCGTCTCGCTCCGGTCGTCGCGGCTCGTCGTCCTCGTGGGCACGAACCTGAACAACGACGGCATCCTGCTCTACGAGGCGATGGCCGTGCTCTTCGTGGCGCAGGTCCACGGGATCCCCCTGGGCCTGGGGGAGCAGGCGGCCGCCGCCCTGGTCTGCCTCGTCGCCGGGATCGGCATCGCCGGGGTTCCGGAGGCGGGGCTGATCTCGCTCTCCCTGGTCCTGGCGACGGTCGGCCTGCCGCTCGAGATCCTGCCGCTTCTCCTCACGGTCGACTGGCTGCTCTCGCGCGCCCGCGCGATGACCAACGTCACGAGCGACATGCTCGTCGCGGTCCTGCTCGACCACTTCGCCGGGCGGGAGCCAGTCGCGACACCAGCAAGAGCCGCCCAAGCCGAGGGGCCCGGCTAGAGTCGCGCGAGAAGCGCCTCCAGCTCGTCGAGCAAGGCCTTCATTCGCCGCACGACCGCCTCGTACGGCTCGGGCGAGGCCATGTCGATCCCCACCTGCCGCAAGAGCGGGTAGGTCAGGTCGAGCTCTCCGCGCCCCAGAACCTGATGGACCGCCCGGCGCGCCTCCGGGTCTCCGGCCCGCAGCCCCTCGGTGATCAGGCACGCCGCGGCCATCGCCGGCGGCCAGAACTGCTGCTCGTAGGAGAGGAAGGAGACCTGGTTGTTCATCCACTCGGCTCCGAAGAGCTCGTCGACCTGCACGGCGCCGCGGCCGTGCCCGCAATACTCGCGCGCGAGCTCGAGGTACATCTGCGAGACCTCTCGGCCGCTCGGGGGCGCGCCCTTCGCCACCCGAGCCTGGACAGAAGCCTCGAGCTCCGAGACCATCGCCCAACGGAAGAACTGTCCCCAGAGCCGGTCGAGGGCCGCGAGCAGGTACGCGGCCCGCTCATGGGGATCGTTGGCGCGCTCGATGAGGTAGTCGTCGTGGAGGATGTTCCCGACGTAGAGGATCGCGTTGCTGTAGATGCCGGGGTCGTAGCGGTCGTCCGGCATCCGGTCCGGCGGAATGTCGGCGAAGGACATCATGAGCGTGGCGGCGCCGGCGAAGGCCCGGGAGCTCGCGAAGTCGCCGCGGTAGCTCATGACGGTGTAGGGAGGCACACCCCCGACGGGCGGGTAGATCCCGTAGATACCGCGCTTGCCGGGCGAAGGCGCCAGGTGCATCCACGGCTTGCGGAGCCGCTCGCGCAGGCGCGCCTGGTAGTTCGGCCCGAGAGGCGCCGAGGCGGCGATCGCGATCTCGATCGACTCTTCGACGGTGAAGCGGCGCGAGCCGGAAGGCGGGGGGGCCCATAGGTCGCCATAGGTCATCGTCTCCAGGCCGAGCGCGCGCCGCCGCGCTTCGAGGTAGCGGTGGGCCGCGGGAAGGCCCGCGCGGGCCGCCCCGATCATCCGGCGCGCACTGCCGGGCGGCATCCCGTCGCGCAGGTAGAAGATCGCCTCGATGCCGTCCGAAAACTTGCGCTCCCGGGCGATCGCGAGGTCCGCTTCGACTCGCCTCGCGAAGAGCAGTCCCAGGACGTTCTCGAGCGACCGGAGCTTGCCGAGATAGACGGCATTGGCGGCATTTCGCTCCGCCACGTTGGCCGAGACGCGCAGGCGGCCGTAGGAGGAGTGCACGACAGCGACTTCCTCCCCGCCGGCGCCCCGGATCGTCGGCCACCCGATGTCCGCCTCCGTCATCGCCCAGTAGGTGTCCCAGGACAGTTCCGGCCAGCGCTTCATCGTCTGGAGAGCCGCCTGCGCTTCGGTCCCCGGGGTGTGCGGGGCCTCCCACAGGATCTGGTTGATTCGCCGCCAGTGCCGCTCGAGGTGCGGTTCCCGGCGGCGCCACTCTTCGAGGCGCTCCCGGCCAAGCGAGCGGATCTCTTCCGCAGCGAATCCGACCGCCGCCTCCACCTGCGCCTCGACGGCTCCCCCGGCCTCGTCGCGGACCCGCGCTTTCTCCGAACGGCCGTCCACGGCCGAGACCAGGTCGCCGTAGACCGCCATCCTGGCGGCGCGGCGGCGCAGGCTCGCGATGTCCTCCAGGCCCTCGGCGAGGCTCTTCGCGTCCCGGCCGAGCGTGCCCCGGAGGCGTCCCACCCTCTCGAGCCCACGCTCAATCGCGGCCCGCTCTGCCTCCCACGCCTCATCGTCGGCGTAGAGCGGCGAGAGGTCCCACACGTACTTTTCGACGTCGGACTCCGGAGCCCCGAGTGCGGCCGCGCCAGCCGCCGCGCCGGCGGCGAGCGCGAACAATAGACGCTTCACGCAAGCCTTCCCGGGGCCGGGCGGATCGGGCTTCCCGACAGGCTGGCCTTCTGCTCGCCCTTTCCGCCGAGGTGCCAGCTCGCCACGGTCCAAACAATCCCGATCGGAACCGACAGCCAAGCCGTCGCGGCCAGCCCCGCGCCCGCCGAACGCGCGGCGGCCAGGAGCCAGGCGCTCGCCGCGTCGCTTCCGCGGAAGACGGCCGTGTCGAGGAAGCCCTTCGCCTTGTACCGCGCCTCGGCGTCGAGCGGGACGAGGAGCGCCTCGCGCGCCGGACGGCCGACCGCGAAGTGACCCGCCCGGTGCCCGATTTGCACCGCGACGACGGCCGTAAGGCCGGGCGAGAGCGCCAGGGCCGCGATCCCCGCCGTCACGAGGGCCGACATCAGGGCGAGCGCCCCTCCGATTCCGGTCCGCCGCATGAGGGGCGCCGTTACGAAGAGCTGCAGCGGGATCGTCAGGCAGTTGACCGCGAGGTCGATCCGCGCGAAGAGAGCGGTGCGCTCGGCCGAGCTCGCGATCGCGGCGCCGACCACCTCGGCCTGCGCGAAATAGAGGAACGTCGAGACCATCGTATAGCAGACGAGCACGAGCGCCACGGCGAGCAGGAAGGGCTCGCGCACCGACCGCGCGACGCCCGCGAAGGTCCCGCCACCGATGGGCGCCTCGCCGTGGTCCCCGCCCGGAACCGCGGCTCGGCGGCGCAGGACTCCCGCCAGGAGCGCGCACACCAGGAGCGGCGCCGCCGCAATCAGCAGCAGCGGCTCCGGACCGAGGCGAGGCGCGGCGAGCGCGATCGCGGCCGGCCCCGCAAGCGCACCCGCGGTCCCGCCGGAGGACACGACGCCGAAAAGCCGGCGCGCCTCCTCCCGCGCGTACAGGTCCGTCAGCAGGCTCCAGGCGACGGACACGGCGAAGAGGTTGAAGACCGACAGCCAGACGAAGAAAGCCGGCCCCGCAAGCCCCGAAAGCGAGCCGTGGCGCAGCGCGAAGAAGAAGAGGACCAGGTTGCAGGCGAAGAACAGATCGACGGCGGGCGCCAGACGTCTTCGGCTCAGATGCGAGGCGACGTAGCCGAACACGGGGGTTGCGACCAGTGTGGCCACGAAGGTTCCCGTGAAGAGCCAGTTCATGCGGCCGACACCGACCCGCACGCCCATCTCCTCGCGCACGGGGCGAAGCGCGTAGTAGCTGGAGAGCAGGAAGAAGAAGTAGAGGAAGGAAAGGCCGACCCGCGCCCACTCACCCCGTCGGATCGCAAGCGCGTCGAGGCGCGCCCGCAACCGGGAGCCTGTCATCGCAATGCGCCTCAGAAGCCGGCCACGGCGTCCGCCATGCGGCGGCGCAGCCTGGCGTCGGGCAGGGGCCCGACGGCCGCCTGCAGGTTGTCCTCCAGGTGGCGGAGCTTCCCGGTTCCCGGGATCGCGCAGGTGACGGCGGGATTCCCGAGAATCCACTTGAGCAAGAGCTGCGCCCAGGTGCGGCAGCCGAGATCCGCCGCCGATTCGGGCAATTTCCGCCCCGCGGCCCGCCGCAGCGCGTCCCCGCCGCCAAAGGGGCGGTTGGCGATCACGGCGACGCCGCGCTCGGCGGCGAGGGGCAGGAGGCGCTCGCCCGACTCGGGCTCGACCACGGAGTAGTTGATCTGGAGAAAGTCGAGCCTCTCTGTCCGCAGGAGCCGCTCGACTTCCGGGTATGCGGACGCCGTGTAGTGGGTTATGCCGGCATAGCGGATGCGGCCCCGCGCCTTCCAGTCGGAGAGCGTCGGAAGGTGGGTTCCGACGTCCACCAGGTTGTGCACCTGCATCAGGTCGATCCGGTCGGTCCGCAGCTCCCGGAAAGACCTCTCCATCTGCTCGACGCCGTTCTCCCGCCCGGTCGTCCAGACCTTCGTCGCGAGAAAGAGAGAAGGGCGAAGGGACAGCTTCTCCGCGATCTCCCCCACGACGCCTTCCGCGCGCCCGTACATCGGCGAGGAGTCGACGACCTTGCCGCCGCCCGCGACCAGGCGGGTAAGAACCTCCTCCAGCGGCCGGCGGTCCGCGGTCGAGGAACCGACGTCGAAGGTCTGCCACGTGCCCACACCGACGACCGGGAGCGCCTCCCCCGAGGACGGGATGGGGCGCGTCCTCATCGAGGGAACCGGCGGGCCCTCCGGACTCTCGAAGAGAGCCACGGCCGCCGCCGCGCCGAGAAGTCGCAAGGCCTCGCGCCGGGTCGGCAGGGACTCTTCCATCGCCACACCGCGAGGGTAGAGCCGCCGGCAGGAGGGCACCACATCTTTTCGACGAGCCGGGGGCGGGGCGCGGCCAGACGAGTTCCCGCGGAGTTCAGCCGCGCCGCGTCAGCCTCGCGACGGCGTCGCGGTAAGTGCGCGAAAGGCGAAGCTCCGTCGAGTCGTGCAGGAGCACCGCGTAGTCGCCGTTCTCCAGGGAGCGCAGCTCCCGCACCCGGTCGAGGTTGACGATGGTCGAGCGGTGGATGCGCAGGAACCGCCGCAACGGCAGGCCCCGCTCGACCGAAGACAGGGTCTCGCGCAGAAGATGAGAGCGCGCTCCCGCGTGGAGCCGCACGTAGTCGCCTTCGGCCTCCACCCAGTCGATGTCCGCGTGGCGGACGAAGGTCACCTTCCCCTTCGTCCGGACGGCGTAGCAGTTGGCTAGACCCTGCGGCGCACGCCCTGCACGCCCGCCCTTGAGGTCCCCCACGACCGCCGCGACGCGCCGCCCGAGGTCGCTCTCCCGCTCCCTCTCGATCGCGTGGATCGCCCGGCGAAGGGCCTCCTCGAAGCGGTCGTCGTCGATCGGCTTGACGAGGTAGTCCAGCGCCTGGATCTCGAAGGCGCGAACGGCGTGACGGTCGTAGGCGGTGACGAACACGATGTGGGGGCGCTCCTCTTCGAGGAGCGCGGCCACCACGTCAAAGCCGTCCAGCCCCGGCATCTGGACGTCGAGAAAGAGCAGCTCGGGCCGGTGGCGCTTGACCGCCTCGATCGCCTGGCGGCCGTTGCCGCACTGCGCGACGACCTCGACCTGACCGGACTTCTCGAGGCGCGAGGCGACACCGCGCCGCCCGAGCGGCTCGTCGTCGACGACCACGGCGCGCAGAGCCACGTCGCGGCTGATCCTACCGCGCGGCGACCGTCAGGCCGGCCGGGTCCTCGAACTGCCCCATCAGCCCCCAGCCGCCAAAGACGTCCGCCACGGCGAGCACGAGCTCGTTTCGGCCGCGCCGCAATGGCAGGTAGATCGTCGCCTGGGACAGGCCGATCAGCCCTTCCTGGCGCGGCGAGTCGAAGCTGTAGTGCGCGTCTCCCGAGAAGAGCGGCCGGCCGTCGAGGAAGACCGTGACCTCGTCGCTGTACCCGAGACGGAAGCGCCGGACGCCTTTCGTTTCGGCCTCGACGACGATTCGGGCGAGCATCGCCGGCCGCGGCTCCGTCTCGGGCCGCGCGACCCACCGATCCACGACGACAAGGCCCGACGGCTCCGCGGGGACCGTCTTCCAGCCGGCCGCCGACACGGCCGTGACCGGCAGCGAGGCGATCGCGCCCTTCTCCGGCGCGAAGGGAGGCGAGATTTGCCACTCCCGGACCACACCGGGCAGCGCCGTCTCCGGCGGCGCCTTCGGGAAATCGAACGGGACCTCGCCCGGCCGCGCGACGAGGTTCGAGACGTTGGTCGTAAAGACGCCGCCGGGCGCCGAGCCGGGCGGCAGGAAGCCGGCCAGCTCGATGCCTCCCGCCGCCGGGTCGCGCCGCAGTCGCGGAACGACGAGGCGCGGTGCACGGAGGTCCCCGACGAAGACCGCCGCGCGGTCGCCCTTCAGGACAATGCGCACCGCGAACCACTGCTCGCGCGGGAAAGCGGCGGCCGCCGTGTATCCGGGCCCGTGGAAGAGCTGCCAGTTGCCGACACCGCGCCAGACGGGTGTGTACTGGACCGCGTCCGGCAGCTCGGACTTGTGGCCCCGGAAGTAGAACTCCTCCGATTCTCCCTCCGCGCTCCGCCGCAGCCGGACGAAGCTGAACGTCCGGTGAGTGGTCAGCGCGAGGTCGAAGTCGATCGTTCCGTCCTCGAACGTGAAGCCGCGGCGCAGCGCCCCCCCGGTCCGCATCCGGAGCGCCGGGCGGCCGAGGTACGTCTCGACCCGGGAGTCGCCGGAGAGCTCCCATCCGCCGTCATCGAACGGCAGCGGCTTGCCGCCTCCCTCGCCGGTGACGAAAGTTGGGACCAACAGCAGCCAGACGACGATCGAGATCTCGACGCGCATTTCCGCCTCCAAGCCTGCCGGAGCTACGGAAAACCGGCGCGAAGGTTTTCGGCACGTCTCTCTGTTACGCGCCGGCCGGCGCGGCGCGAAACGGCATTCGGATCGAGACGGCGAGCCCTCCTCGGTCGCTCTTCGAGAGGGAGAGCTCGGCGCGCGGCCCGTACAGCTCCGCCAGCCGCTGCCGTGTGTTCGAGAGGCCTACACCCCTCCCCTTCTCGGCGGTCTCGCCGGACCCCCGGCCGTCGTCGTTGACCCCGAGGGTCAGCCAGCCGTCGTCGCGCGCAGCGACGATCGAGATCGCGCCGCCCGATTCCCGGGGCAGGATCGCGTGCCGGACCGCGTTCTCGACCAGCGGCTGCAGGATCAGCGGCGGCACGAGGGCCCGTTCCGCCTCCGGCTCGACCGAAATGTCCACGCGCAGCCGATCCCCGAAGCGGATCTGCTCGATCTCCAGATACCGGCGGGCGAAGTCGATCTCTTCGGAGAGCGTGATCTCCTCGGTCTCCGTGCGCTCGAGCGTCGAGCGCAGGAACTCCGAGAGGCGGGAGAGCATCCGGTTGGCCTCCGCCGTCCTCAACTCGGCGACCAGGGTGGAGATCGCATTGAGGGTGTTGAAGAGGAAATGCGGATTCAGCTGCAGCCGCAGCGCACGCAGGCGCGCCTGGTGCGCCAGGCTCTCCGCCCGCAAGAGCCGCTCCCGCTCCCCCTGCAGTTCCAGATACGCCTGCACGCCGTAGTAGAGGACGCTCCAGGCCATCAGGACGAAGAAGTAGTAGATCGTGTTGACGAAGTCCGGAAAGCCCCGCAGTGCCAGCTCCGGCGTCCCCCGCTGCCACGCGCCGTACGCCCCCACGACGAGGTTGTGCGCCGCCATCCAGATGCCCGCTGCCCCGAAGGAGAAGGGGATCGCCACGGCGGAAGCCGGCAGCAGGGGCACGCCGAGGCGGTTCAGGGCCCGGTACAACAGCCGCAGCACCAGGCTCATCGCGCAGCCGAAGAATGTCAGGCTCGACTTGACGACCGCGGTGTAGAGCACGGGCCATTGCGACACGCCCGCGACGAACATTCCGGCGCCGAAGAGACCCCAGCCTCCGAGCTGCAGGGCCCAGAAGAAGGATTTCCGGCCGGGTCTCTCGCGAAGGGCGGGCAGCGGGGTCTTCAAGTCTCCACCGGCCAGAGAAGGAGGCGAGATTCTCGCACCACCCCCTTCTACACCACCTGCTCCAGCGCGCGCACGACCTCGGCCTCCGCCGAGAAGCGCCCGGCCGCCAGATCGAAGCGCCCCTGCAGCTCGTAGGCCATCCGCTCGAGGGGGATCTTCTCGTAGAAGAAGCCGTTGCGGGCCCAGCCCTCGATGTACTCGCCGACGAACCGCTCGAGGCCGAGGATACGGTACTGGACGACGTGCACGAGCTCGTGGAAGAGCAGCGGCCGCCAGGTCGCCGGCCCCTCGTACTGGCTGTGCGAAACCACGATCGTGTCGACGAAAGTGATTCCCGTCATCAGCCCGAAGTCGAGGGAGCGCGGCTGCCCGGCGCGCTCGAGCGCCACGTAGAAATCGGGGTTCGGGATCTCGTCCACCCAGGTCAGCCGGCTCGCCTGCAGCACCGCATGGCCGAAGTAGTGGCGCAGAATTTCGCGGTCCTCTGGCGAGATCGGATCGGAGGTCGGCTGGAACGCCTCCCGCTGGGCCGCCACCCACCGCGGGGCGTGCTCCACCAGAAATCGGACGAGCGCGTCGGTCGTCATGTCGCTTTTCCGAACAAATCGGGTCGCCGAAACCCGCCGAGAGGCGGCAACATCATAGCAGGTCGGAGGGGATGTCATGGACGCGAGACTCACCCGGATCGGAAGTGTCGTGCTCCGTTACGGACTGGTCGTTCTCGCGCTCTGGTTCGGCGCCTTCAAGTTCACCGATGCCCAGGCGCGCGATCGAGCCGCTGCTTCGGCACAGCCCCCTGCTCTTCTGGCTCTACGCGGTGACCGACGTGCCCGGGGCGAGCCGCTTGATCGGTTTCGCCGAGATCGCGATCGCGCTCTGCGTCGCGCTCTACCCGCTCGCGCCGCGGCTGTCGGCGATCGGAAGCCTCGGCGCGATCGGCATGTTTCTGACGACCCTGAGCTTTCTCGCCACGACGCCCTCGATGTGGGCGGTCGTGGAAGGCATTCCGATCCCTTCGGGCAGCGGCGGCTTCATCCTCAAGGACCTCGTGCTGCTGGGCGCGGCGATCTGGACGGCGGGCGAGTCCCTGGGCGCCGCGGCGCGGCGAAGCGAGCGGGCTGACCCCGGGCGCCGGGCGCTTCCGGTGTGCTAGCCTCGCTCGCCGCTTTCGCGAGTCGAGACCATGAGCGAGCAAGCGAACCGGAGCGCTCCGGCGACGCTGGCAGGCCTCGCCATCGCCCTGCTGGGGATTCCGGCGGCGAGGTCAACGATCGTCATGCGAGAGGAATCCTGCCGCGCGCCGGCCGAGAACCGGGACCCCCCTCTCTCGCCGGCCGCATGCGGCGGATGGCCCAGAGCGAGACGGAAAGACCGAGAAGCTCGGTGATGGCGAGCAGCAGCGCCGTCCAGCGAAACAGCGCCTGCAAATCACCCGGAGGAAGATGGCCGACATGGTCGGCGGAAGTCGCGATGTAGTGAGAGTAGGTTCCGAAGAAGAGCGAGCCCGACATCGAGCTCCCGAGGATCCACGCGCCGAGTCGGCAACGAGATGTCCAGAGCAGCGTCGCCGCGGCGAACGGGCCCAGCCCGATGACCAGGGCGATGAAGCCCGCCTGCCACCCGGAGACCGCGATCCCGAGCTTGCGATGCGCCACGGCGTGCCCGACGCCGATCAGCGCGTGAAGCAGCACGACGACGGAGCCGACCCAACCTACCGTCCGATTGCTCATGGCTTTTCGCCGCACGACGGCCCGCGGCCGAGCGGCGAACGGCCGCGGCCGGAGCGAGGGGCGCGAGCCCGCTCGTACGGCATGTGTGGCGTGCGCTCCCGAGGAGAGCTTCTCGAGACGCTCCCGGCGCCTGCGACAGGGCACGGGCTCATGATGATCCCGCGGGATGGTCTGCTCCCAGGTCTTCTCGCGCACCGGCGTACCG
>JBOGJK010000780.1:0-3220 GCA_050745345.1 Thermoanaerobaculia bacterium | reverse complement strand
ACCTGAAGTTTTTCTTCGAAGGGGAGGAGGAGGCGGGCTCGCCCCACCTCGAAGCGCTTCTGGCCGGAAACCGCGAGCGGCTGCGGGCCGACCTCTGGCTCCTGCTCGACGGCCCCGTTCACCAGACGCGCCGGATGGCGCTCTACTTCGGCGCCCGCGGCATCATCGACCTGGAGCTCACGCTCTACGGCCCGTCGCGGCCGCTGCACAGCGGACACTACGGAAACTGGGCGGTCAACCCGATCGCGGCCCTGGCGCGCCTTCTGGCCGGGATGCGGGACGAGGAGGGGCGGATCACGATCGACGGCTTCTCCGAAGCCGTCCGCCCGCCGACGGAGGCCGAGGTGCGGGCCGTGGCGCAGGCGCCGCCCGTCGAGGAGACGCTGCGGCGAGACCTCCTGCTCGGGCGAACGGAAGGAAGCGGCGCGTCGCTTTCCGAGGGGATCCTGCTCCCCGCCTTCAACCTGCGCGGCATCGCGGGCGGCCGCGTGGGAGAAGGGGCCACCAACTCGATTCCGACCGAGGCCACGGCCTCGATCGACATCCGGCTCGTGCCGGACCTGACTCCCGAGAAGGCGCGGGAACGGGTCGAGGAGCATGTGCGCCGGCAGGGCTACACGGTGGTGCACGAGGAGCCCACACCGGAGGCCCGCGTCGCGCACCCCCGGATCGCCAGGCTCGTCTGGGGGCCGGGTTATCCCGCCTCGCGGACGCCGATGGATCTGCCGGCTTCGCGGGGGGTGATCCGGACGGTCGAGGAGTGGAACGGCTCTTCCGTCGTGAAGCTGCCGACACTCGGGGGCAGCGTGCCGATGCATCTCTTCTCCGAGATCCTCAAGAGCCCCGTCGTCGGCGTGCCGATCGTCAACCACGACAATGACCAGCACGCGGCCAACGAGAACTTGCGGCTGCAGAACCTGTGGGACGGCATCGAGGTCTACGCCGCGCTGATGGCGCGGCTTTCGGCCCTCTGGGAAGAGCCCCGCCCGTGAAGCCGCCGGTGCTCGAGACGGCGCGGCTGCGCCTGCGCCCCTTCACGCCTGCCGATGCGCCCGCCGTGCAGCTTCTCGCGGGCGCGCGCGCGATCGCCGACACGACGAGGCTGATCCCGCACCCGTACCCCGACGGAGTGGCGGAGGCCTGGATCGCGACGCACCCGCGGCTTCACGAAGAGGACAAGGCGCTGACTCTCGCCCTGGAGGTGCGGGAGCAGCGCCGGCTCTGCGGCGCGATCGGCCTGCGCCTGGAGGCGGGGGATCGGCACGCCGAGCTCGGCTACTGGGTCGCGGTGGCCGACTGGGGCCGCGGGTTCTGCACCGAAGCCGCGCGGGCGGTCGTGGACCACGGCTTCCGCGCGCTCGGCCTCCATCGCGTCTGGGCCTCGCACTTCGCGCGCAACCCCGCCTCGGGGCGCGTCCTGGAGAAGATCGGCATGACTCGCGAGGGGTATCTCCGCCAGCACCTGCGAAAGTGGGATACCTACGAGGACGTCGTCGTCTACGGAGTCCTGCGCTCGGAGTGGCGAACCCGATAGAAGGCGGCCCCTTCAGCTGCCGGTCGAGTGATAGCGCGCGATTCCCCTGCGCCAGAGGGAGAGCGCCAGGGAGAGCGAGACCGCCGCGACGAGCGGCACGGCCCAGAACTCGGCGAGGAACTGCTCCCGGCGCAGGAACCGGGCGGTGGGGTAGAAGGAGGCGAACGCGAAGGGGATCACGAAGGAGAGGGCGAAGCGGACCCAGCCGTCGTAGATCGTGATCGGGTACCGTCCGAACTGCATCAAGTTGAAGACCGGCGGCGAGATCCCGATGCGATCCTCGATCCAGAAGGAGGTTGCGGTCAGCCCGATGAAGATGGCGAGGTAGATCGCGGCGCCGCTGCCAGCCCACAGGAGGAAGAGCGCGAGGTCGAGCGGTGTAAAGGAGAGCCCGAGGCGGCTGGAGGCCCACGCCACGGCGAAGAGGCCCGTCGCCGTCGTTTCGAGCGACTCGAGCCGGAACGACTCGAAGAGCACCTGAAAGATCGACGAGACGGGGCGCAGGAGCACCCGGTCGAAGCGGCCCTCGATGAGGTATCGGTCGGGGAACTGCCAGAGGTTCCCGGAGAGCACGTTGAAGAGGCCCATCGGGACGAGCGAGAAGCCGTAGAGGAAGACCATCTCGAAAAAGCTCCACCCCTGGAGCGCCGGCACGCGCGAGAAGACGATCAGCAGGAACCCGAAGGAGGCCGCCGTGCCCAGAAACGACGCGACGACCGAGGAAAAGAAGTCCGCCCGGTACTCGAGCCGCGCCTTGGCGTACTGCGCGAAGTAGAGCGCGAGCAGGCGCAGGTGACGAACGATGCCCCGCAGGATCGGTGTCACTTTCCCGTCACCCCCCATGGATCGTGATCCGCCGCCGGGAGCTCCGCCAGGCAGCCTGCCCCGCGGCGAGCAGGGCGAGCGCCCAACCCGCCTGGAGGGCGAGCAGCTTGCCCGCTTCCCAGCCGGCGGCCTTCCCCAGGTAGAGCGCGGCGGGCGTGAAGTTGACGTGGGGGAAGGGGGAGGCGAGCAGGAGTGTCCGCAGCGGCTCGGGAAAGAGCGTCGTGGGGATCAGCAGGCCCGAAAGCAGCTCCAGGACCATGTACTTGGCGCGCAGGATGCCCTGGATCGACTGCGTGCCGATGGCGATCAGCCCGACGAGGAAATTCAGGGCCGCGACCAGGAAGAAGGAGAGCACGGCCGAGAGGAGAAAGAGCGCACCGGCGAGGATCGAGGCGGGCGGGCGCACCGGGAAGAGCAGGCCCACCGCGGCCGCGATCGGCAGCGTGAAGAGGGCCGCGCGAAAGGCGGACTGTCCCGCGGCGTCTGCGACCATCGCCAGCTGGAAATCCACGGGGCGGATCAGGTTCATCGCGAGCCGCCCCTCCTGGACTTGCACGGCCAGCTCCCGGTCGATCTCGTTGAAGTAGAAGGAGCGGATCGTCCATCCGACCGCGACGTAGGTGATCATCTCCGGCAGCGACAGCCCGGCCACCGCCGGCGCGCTGCGGAAGACCGCCCGCCAGATGAAGTAGTAGACGGCGACGTTGAAGAGGTAGGTGAGGACCCCCACGTAGTAGCGGGCCCGGTAGGCCAGCATGTTCAGGAAGCCGATGCGCGCGAAGGACCAGGGTGCCCGCCAGGCTGCTCGGGCGGCGCTCACGAGCCCGGCTCCTGCCAGGCCCTCACCCCGGCCCTCTCCCG
>JBOGJK010000779.1:0-2053 GCA_050745345.1 Thermoanaerobaculia bacterium | reverse complement strand
GTCTGCCACCGCTACGACCGGGAGACCCCCGGCGCCGGCGCGATCAACCTGGCCAAGAAGCTCGTCGTCGAGAAGGGGTGCCGGGCCTGCCACGTCATCAACGGACGCGGCGGCACGATCGGACCCGACCTGACCTGGGTCGGCGACAAGGCGCCGGAGCAGTACGAGTACGGCCGCCTCTCCGGCCAGAAGAGCGCCTTTGCCTGGCACGTCGCGCACTTCAAGGACCCGCGCGCGCTGGTGCCGGACACCGTCATGCCCAACTTCCATCTCTCGACGAAGGAGGCGCAGTCCCTGGCCATGCTGTCGCTCTCCTGGCGGAAGGCTCCCGTGCCCGCGGACTACCGTCCGGGAATTCCGCGCACCGACCCCCAGACGCCCGAAGAAGTGCTCGAGGAGCAGCGCATGAAGACGGGCCCCGGCGCCTGGTTCGTCCAGACCGGCTGCTTCGTCTGCCACTCGATCTCCGCGCTCGGGGTCAGGAGCCCCGCCCAGATCGGACCGGACCTCTCGACCGCCGTCGAGGACACGCAGACGCGCTTCGGCCGCACGATCGACGACTTCCTGCGCGAGCCGACGGGGACGATGGCCGTCGTGCTCTCCCGGCAGATCGTGCTCACACCGCAGCAGAAGGAGGTCGCCGTGCAGAAACTGCGCGAGGCCTTCGCCGAGTACCAGAAACAGAAGCAGGCCGCACCGGCGGCCGGAAGCTCCGCCACGCAACCCGCAACGCATTGAAGAAGGAGGAACCTCGATGAACCCAAGAACGAAAAGCTGGATGACCTGGGCGGCGGCCGCGACCCTCGCGATCGCCGCGGCGCTCTCGGGGCGCTGCGCCCCCTCGGCGCCCAAGGAGAAGAAGGCCGCAGTGGGGGCCTCGGACCTGGCCGTCGCGGCTCAGAAGGTGTACGTCGCGCCCGGAGACCTGGACGAGTTCTACATGTTCGCCTCGGGCGGGCACTCGGGGCAGGTCTACGTCTACGGGCTCCCGTCCATGCGCCACATCTCGACGATCCCGGTCTACACCCCTTACCCCGCCACGGGCTACGGCTTCGACGACGAGTCGAAAGCGATGCTCGGGGGACTCACCTGGGGAGACGTCCACCACCCGTCGCTGTCCGAGACCAACGGCGACTACGACGGCCGCGGGCTCTTCGTCAACGACATGACCGGCCGGGCCGCGCGGGTCGACCTGCGCGACTTCAAGACCAGGCAGATCCTGGGCCCGCTGCCCAACGTCTCCGGCAACCACGGCTCGGCCTTCGTGACGCCCAACACCGAGTACTCCATGATGGCCTCGCGCTTCTCGATTCCGATCCCCAAGGGCACGTCCGTGCCGATCGAGAAGTACGCGACCGACTACAAGGGGGTGCTCGTCGGCGTGAAGATCGATCCGAAGTCAGGAGAGATGTCGCTCGGCTGGCAGATCATGACTCCCCCCTTCGACTGGGACCTCGGCGACGCCGGCAAGAAGGTCTCCGACGGCTGGATGTTCTTCACCGGGTACAACGCCGAGCGGGCCACCGGCAAGCTCGAGGTGACCTCGACGCAGAGGGACCGCGACTACATCGCGGCCGTGGACTGGCGCGCCGCGGAGAAGGCGGCCGCCGAGGGGAAGGGCGACTCGATCGGCGGCGTCAAGGTCCTCGACCCGAAGAAGGTCCCCGGCATCGTCTACCTGCTTCCCTGCGGCAAGTCGCCGC
Source organism: Thermoanaerobaculia bacterium (assembly GCA_050745345.1). Lineage (GTDB taxonomy): Bacteria > Acidobacteriota > Thermoanaerobaculia > UBA5066 > Gp7-AA6 > DATBFU01. Next base: position 350 of record JBOGJK010000779.1, on the reverse strand, counting down.
ACGGCGTGGACGTCTCGCCCGACGGCAAGTACGTCATCGGCTCCGGCAAGCTCCAGGGCGTGACGACCGTCTTCAACTTCGAGAAGATCCAGACCGCCATCAAGAACAAGGACTTCAGCGGGGACGAGGACGGCATCCCCGTCCTCAGGTACGAGTCCATCAAGGACGCCGAAGTGCCGGTGGGCCTGGGTCCGCTGCACACCCAGTTCGGAACCGACGACTGGGCCTACACCTCGCTGTTCGTGGACAGCGCCATCGCCAAGTGGAAGCTCGGCACGTGGGATGTCGTGGACAAGGTCACGATGTCCTACTCGATCGGGCACCTGGCCGCGGCCGAAGGCGACACCTTC
>JBOGJK010000778.1:0-2617 GCA_050745345.1 Thermoanaerobaculia bacterium | reverse complement strand
GGCCACGGCGTCGAGACCGCGGCGGCAGGCGCGGTCGAGGGTCGAGCCGTCGGCAATCGCGCCGGCCGCACGGGAGCTTCCGTCGTGTCCGTCCGAGCCCGCGGCGAGCAGCGTCAGGCCTCGCTCCCCCGCCATCTCGAGCCCCGCGCCGAGCGCGAACTCGAGATTTCTCCCGCCCCGCCCGTGCCGCGCGGGAAGCGTCACGGTCGTCTCGCCACCGGCGAGCAGGGCCTCCCCCGCCCGCAACCGCTTCGCCCGCCGCGCAAACCGCGCTCCTGCCTCCCGCGCCTCACCGGCGAGCCTCCCGCGCGCGACGCGTACGGCGAGCCCGCGGCGGCGAGCCTCCGCGGCGGCGGCGGCAAGCGCAACCGCGTTTGTCCCGACGACCCGAACGACATCTCCCCTTCCTCCGCGAATCGTGGGGCCGGAGCCCACGGCGCCGGGCCGGTCGCCCGGCACGTCGGAGAGGACCAATGTCACCAGCCGCGCCGGCGTCGCCCGGCCGAGACCGCCTCCCTTGACCGCCGAGAGGCTCGATCGAAGCCGGTTGACCTCGAGGATCGAGGCGCCGCGTGCCGCCAGCCGCGCCACGGCGCGCCGTTTTTCGCCGAGCGTCACTCCCCGGCGCGGCAGAGCAAGCAGCGAGGAGGCGCCTCCCGAGACGAGACAGAGGATCACGTCCTCGGGGCCGAAGCTCGCAAAGAAAGCGAGCGCCCGCCGGGCGGCCGCGAGGCTCGAGCGGTCGGGCTCCGGGTGCGCGGCAAAGAGCGTCTCGACACCGGCGACCGCTCGCCACGGGGAGCCCCTCGGCAGGACGGCGAGGCCCCGGGACGCGCGCCCACGGGCTCCCCGGAGCATGCCGGCCGCGGCCTTCCCGACGGCCAGGACCCCTACCTCGCGCGCCCGGTCCAGGGCTCCAGCCACGACGGGCTCCCGGAGGGCCCGAGCGACGAGCTCCCCCGGATCCACGCCCTCCAGAGCCCCCTGGAAGAGCGCGGCCAGGACCCGCCGTCCATCGCGCCCGCTCATCCGCCGCCCATTCTTCCCCGTATATGATGAAGGATCCGGCCGTGACGGCCGCATCTGAGGAGGTAAATTCCATGAAGAAAGGCATCTCTCGGATTCTGATGGGGGCCCTGCTGGCCGGCGCAGCGGCCTTTGCCATGGCGGCCGACGGGACCTGGACCGGATGGATCACGGACTCGGGGTGCGGCGCCAAGGGGGCGTCAGCCGCCCACGCGGAGTGCGCCGCAAAGTGCGTCAAGGAGAAGGGCGCCAAGTGGGCCCTCTACAACGAGGCGGACAAGAGCGTCTGGGTCCTCTCGGACCAGGATGGCGCCGCCAAGATGAACGGCAAGCAGGTCACGGTCAAGGGCACGGCGGACGCCGCGTCGAAGACGATCACCGTCTCCTCGCTCGAGGAAGCCAAGAAGTAACCGGGTTCCGCCTGGAGTTTCGAAGGCCCCGGGCTTGCCGGGGCCTTGCTCTTTCCGCCATGTTTGCGGGCCGGCGCGCCGCTCCCCCTTCTGTCAGAATATCCAGGCCCCTGGCTTCCGTTTTCCTCAGGGGACCGAACCGATGAGCGCCAGTCCATCCCCGCAACCAACGCGGCCCGATGAGTATCCCCCCGCGGGGGGCGAGCGCTACTGGGCGAAGGCCTCACGGGAGCTGCGGCACCGGCTCACGGGGGAGGTGCCGCACGAGGTCTTGAAGCAGCTTCACCGCAAGAGCCCCGCGCGCCACTTCGCGATCGCGGCGCGTCAGTTCCTGCTGCTTGCCGCCGCCTCGGCGATCAGCTGGAAGTTCTCGCAACCCTGGATCTGGATCCCCTCGGCCCTCGTCGCCGGCTGGACGGCCTTCAACTTCACCGTGCTCCTGCACGAGGTCGTGCACCGCGCGGTCTGGAACGGGCCGCGGCCGCGCGCGGAGCGCCTGCTCGGGATCCTCTACGCCGTGCCGTCGGGCATCTCCGCCCTCCAGTTCACGCGCTGGCACCTGACGCACCACGCGGAGCTGGGCGACGGCGAGGCCGACCCGAAGCGGCACTACCTCTCGCCGAAGATCAACCGCCCCTGGTACAAGCTCCTGTACTTCACGCCGGCGCTCCTCCCGATCTACTTCCGCGCCGCCCGGAAGGAGAACGCGACCTACCCGCCGGCCCTCCAGAAGCGGATTGCCCGGGAGCGGGCGGCGACGATTCTCCTGCACCTCGCGGCGATGGTCGGCCTCTCTGCGGCCGGAGGCTTCGGGGTGCTCGCGCGCGTCTATCTGGTGCCGTACTTCCTCGTCTTCCCGATCGCCTTCGCGTTGAACCGGCTCGGGCAGCACTACGCGATCGATCCCGAAGACCCGGCCAAGTGGGGCACCGTGATGAAGCCCTCCCGCTTCTGGGACTTCTGGTATCTCTACTCCGCCTACCACCTGGAGCACCACTACTTCACCGCCGTGCCCTTCTACAACCTGCGGCGGCTGCACTTCGCGCTGCGCCCCTTCTTCGACTCGATCGGCTGGAAACCGGTGACCTACCGGCGCCTCTTCTACGAGTGGATCGTTCGGAACAGGGCGCCGCACACCGACTGGCACCTGGAGCGTGAATCGTAAATCGTCAATCGTGAAT
>JBOGJK010000777.1:0-4698 GCA_050745345.1 Thermoanaerobaculia bacterium | reverse complement strand
CCGCTCGCAGCGAGAGCATCGCCGCGCGCAGTAGGGCATTGATCGGACAGACTCCTAGTCCCACCCTCACCCCTACCCCTCTCCCGATGGGAGAGGGGAGTCTTCAACGGCGCTTCCGCCTCGCTTTGGGTTTCGGCTCTGGCGTCGGTGTGGGCTCGGGCGGAGGCGACATCCAGTCGCCGGCCAGCTCCGTGCCCGAGGCCGCCAGGACGTGCTGGCGAAATCGGTGACCCTCCGCCGCGGGGCGGCCGCGCAGGAGGATCACGGCGTCCTCGATCTGCTCGCGTGGCGCGATGAGCGTCTCGAAGAAGCGCACGCGGGTCGCGCGGCCCGGCGTGACCGGGCGCCCCTCCGCGTCGAAGACCTCGTAGCGGTCGAAGCCTCCCGGCTGCACGTCCGAGATCTGCCCCGAAGGCAGGTCGACCTCCACCCAGTTCACGGTGCGCGAGACGACCGAGGCGTGCGTCGAGAAGTTCTCCGCGGCGAGCCGCAGGCCGGCCTCCTCCGCCCGGAGCGACACGCGCAGGTCCGGAAGCAGGGGCCGGCCGAGGAGGACGTCGGAGAGAGCGGCCATCGTGAAGACGCGTTCGGACTCGGCCGAGCCGTCCAGCGCCACCAGGCGCCCGCGGACGAGGCGTCGGCCCGCGAGGTCCGCGCCGAAGCGGTAGAGCAGTTCGGAGACCGACGGCTGCGCAAAGGCGATCCGGTCGCCGGCCTCGAATCTCGCGCCGTCGATCGTCACGGCCGCCGACGGCCGGAACACGAAGCCGGAGACCCCCTCCTGACGAAGCGCGAGGTCGTGCTCGAGCGACACCTCCCCGCTTTCGGTCAGCCCCTCGAGGAACCGCTCCGTCAACCCCGCGCGCGGCGTCTCCGAAGCGCCACTCCCTTCCCCGCGCGCGCCGGACCGGTAGCCGGCCCACCACGGCTTGCCGAGCGCGTCCGCCGCAATCGGATCGGTCCCGGCGCCGATTCCGTACACGAACGCCACGAAGCCGTCGAGCGAGGCAAGTCTCTGGACGAAGTCCTTCCGCTCCTTTTTCGGCGGCACGAAGCCGAGCGTGGCCGTCAGGAAGAGGTCGCCGGGCAGCCGCGCGCGCAATCTCGTCGCGAGAGCGCCGAAGGCCTCCGTCGCTTCCGCCCGGAAGGGCAGGTCCAAATGCACCCCCTCCACGCGCCCGAACTGCCCGCGCCGCTGGAGCGCGCGCGAGAGGCCATCCCCGATCGCGGCCGCAACGGTCTCCTCCGCTCCCGGGAGAAAGGCCGCTTCGAAGTCTCCGTCGCTTTCGACGACGAACACGACCGGGACCGCCGTGACCGGGGTGGGCGGGAGCGGCGAGGCGGCCGTCTTCCAGACTCCGCCCTCCGCCAGGAGGCGCACGGCGGGGAGAAAGACGCGAGCGAAGGCCCCGCGGCGGAGGATTTCCTGCGCCTCCGGCTCGCCGCCCGAGAGTCCGGCCGAAAGCCAGACGCCGTCGCCCGAGGGAAGCGAGCGCTGCCCGTCGCTCTTCTGGCGGCCGCACGCGGCAAGGGCCAGGGCGAGAAGGAGCGTCAGGCCCGCCCTCCGAGAAAGCCGGCTCACGGAGTCTCTCCTGGGGCTCGCGCCGTCTCGGCGCTCTCCCAGAGCGGAAGGTCGAACGTCACGCGAAACCCTCCCTCCTGCCGATTCTCCGCCGAAATCGAGCCGCCGTGCTCCTCCACGATCTTCTTGACGATCGCGAGCCCCATCCCGGTGCCGCCGCTGCGGGCGGAGAAGTACGGCTCGAAGAGCCGCGGCAGGATCTCGGGCGGCACGCCCGGCCCGTCGTCCTCGACGGCGACCCGCACCCGGCCCCCCGCGCGGGACAGACGCAGCTCGATCTGCCCCCCGGCCGGGCCCAGGGCCTCGACGGCGTTCCCGATCAGGTTGGAGAAGACCCTCGCGATCAGCCGCGGATCGGCCTGGGCAACCGCCTCCGGCTCGGCCTGCAGGCTCCACCGGATGCGCGGGGCACCCGCATAGGATGCCGCCGCCTCGCGCAGAACCCGGGCGAGGTCGACCGGCCGCGCCTCAAGGCCCGGCAGGCGCGCGTAGTCGGAGAACTCCGAGGCGGAACGGCGCAGCTCCTCGGTCTGCCGCAGGACATTGGCGACGCACTCCTCGAGCACGCGCTCGAAGTCCGGGGATCCGCGCCGCCAGAGTTCCCGGAGGTGCTCGACGGAGAGTCGAATCGGCGTCAGCGGGTTCTTGATTTCGTGGGCGATCATCCGCGCCATTTCGGCCCAGGCGGCGAGGCGATTGGAGCGAACGACCTCCGAGACGTCTTCGATGACCGCCATCCGGTCTCCCTCGCCTCCCGGCGGGAGCGGGACCGAGACGATTCGCCACCGTTCTCCGGGGCGCGGCTCGATCTCGGCCGCGAGCGCGCGCTCCGGGGCCTCGCGGAGGATCGCGCGCACGCCGCGCATCGCGTCGCCCGGGAAGAGCGCCTCCACCGTCGGGGCATCCCGGATCCCCCCTCCGAGCGCCACGGCGGCGGGGTTGGCGAGAAGCACCCGCCCACCCTCGCCCAGCGCGACGACGCCCGCCGTCAGGTGGGAGAGAAGCGTTGCGAGACGCTCCTTCTCGCGCGAGACGGCCTCGGTCTGGGTCTGGAGGCTGCGCGACATCGAGAGAAACGCGCGCACGAGCTCCTTGAGCTCCTCGTCGGGCGGCTCGGGCAGGCGCGGAGAGAAATCGCCCCGCGCGACGGCGCGCGTCCCCTCCACCAGATCGGCGACCGGGCGGGCGACTCGGACCGCCAGGCGCCCCGCGAGCGCCGCCGAGAGCAGGAAGACCAGGACGCTGAAGGCCCAGACGGCCGCCGTCAGCTCCGATGCCGCGGCCGCGGCCACCTCCTGCTGCGGCAGTAGCAGCAGCGAGAGCAGACCGGGACTCGTCAGGCCCGGCACGCCCGGGATCGCCGCGAGCGCCGTCGCGACCTCCTCGAAGCGGCTCCCTGCGACGGGCCGGGAGCCCTCCCGCTGGCGGGCCCCTTCCAGCCCGACCGAGACGTAGACCGATGCGGGGGCCCGATCGGGGACGAGACCCGATGCGTAAAGATCCCGGCGGGAGGTCGCAACCAGGCCCCCATCGGGCCCGTAGACCGAGAGGTCGTAACCGACGGCGTTGGCGAGCCACGCGATCAGCGTGTCGTCCAGAAGCCCCAGTCTCCCGCGCGCGGCGCCCGCCGAGGGAAGGTAGTCGTCGAGCACGCGCCGGGCCGTTCCGAGGGCCGTGCGGGCGTAGTCCACGGTCTCGCGCCGCGAGCGCGTCTCGATCTGCGCGCGCAAGAAGAAAGTCACGGCGAAGAGCGGGACGAGGACCCCGAGGACGAAGAGCGCCACGAGCCTCCCGCGAAAGGTGCGCGCCCAGGGCGGGAGGAGGTCTTCCCGCGCCCCCTGGCCGAGCCGGCGAGCGAGGAGCAGGGTCGTCCCCGCGAGGTACACCAGCACGATCCCCGGGATCAGGAGCGCCGCCGTGAGCAGCCGCCCGAAGAAGCCGGGCACCGGCAGGGCGACGAGCCGGTAACCCTCGCGCGAAGGCCGCACCTCTCCGCACAACTGCTCGCCGCGATAGGAGAAGCGCGCCCTGACCGGCCGCTCTGCCTGCCGCAGCCGGTCGAGCAGCGCGCTCGAGAGGCGCGGCCCTTCGTCCCGCCCCTCTCCGTCCGGGGCGTAGCTCGCCAGGACCGGCCGCCCTCCCGCCGGGAGAGGGGCGCTCTGCGCGCGAGGCCCCAGCACGAGCCTCCGGTAGACTCCGATGCGCGGGGGCAGACGGTCCCAGCTCGGCCAATCCGCGACGTCCACGCGTGCGGAGCCCCAGATGCCTTCGCCGGACCGAAGCGGCACGCTCCGCCGCACGATCGCCACTCGGAATCGGTCGATGCGGACCCACGGGGAGAGCGCCTCCTCCGGCGTCTCCGGCTCCGGGATCAGGGAAAAGCGGCTGCGGGAGCGGCCGGTCGTGTCGAAGATCTCGTAGGAGATCAGGGCATGCCCTTCGGGACCCTCCGCGGTGTCCCTCCAGATCCGGTAGGCGAGGTCCGAGAGCTCGGTTTCCGCGGGGGAAGCTGGGAGATCCTGCCGCAGGTCCAGCCTCGCGAGGCGATTGGCGGCCTGCTGCGCCGTGGCGACCGCGCTGGTTGAGGGACGGTCGGGGTCCGGAAGCCGGATGGCGGAGGCGACGCGAAACGCCTCGTCGGCCCGCGCCTGCTCGCGCAGCGGAGAGACGATCAGGACCAGCAGGAGCGCCGCTCCCGCCAGCAGCCTCGGAAGCGCGAAAGGTTCCTCTCCCCGAGGGCCGACGGCCCGAGCCCAGAGCTCGAAAGCGACCAGGACCGCGAGGAACACGGCCAGGGGCGCGGCGGGACCGGCCGAGCCGAAGGCGAGACTGCCGACGGTTGCCGAGGTCGTGAAGAGCACCGCGACGGTCAGCCACCTCTGGGAGGTCGACGGCGGCCGGCGGCCGGCCGCGCGAAACGCGAGCGCCGCGACGACCAGGGAGATCACGCCGGCCAGACCGGCCGTCGCGCTCCAGCCTCCCCGGCCGAGTCCCGTCAGTTGCGGCGGCTCGACCCGCGTGGCGGCGGCCAGAGAGAGAATGAGAAGGCCGTAGCCCGCGGCCACGCGCGCCGGTGCGGATTCCTGGGGCGCGCCGCGGCGCAGGCCGGCCAGACC
>JBOGJK010000776.1:0-4785 GCA_050745345.1 Thermoanaerobaculia bacterium | reverse complement strand
GGATTCCGATGCTGGCCCCGAGGATGCCCCCGACGACGCCCATCGACGCGCTCTCGAACAAGAACTGCGCGGCGATGTGGCCGCGGGTCGCTCCGATGGCCCGGCGCAGGCCGATCTCGCCGGTCCGCTCCATCACCCCCACCAGCGTGATGTTTGCGATGCCGATGGCGCCCACCACGAGGGAGAGCCCGCCGAGCAGGAGGAACATGACGTTCAGATCCGTCTGCACCTCGTCGCGCACGCGCCTGGGCTCCTGGGGAACATCGATCTTCAGCACCCGCGGGTCATCGGGCCGCAGCGCCAGCCGCGCCTGGTCCGCGATCAGGTACGCCGCGCCGATCTTCGTCTCGACGACCACCATGCCAGGGCCCACCAACCCGAAATAGCTGCGCGCAGTGCCCTCCGGGATGATCCCGGAGCCCAGCAGCTCGGGCTTTCGGCGGACGTCGCGCAGGATCCCCACGACCAGGTAGAGATGATCGCCGATCGAGATCGCCGGCAGCTGCTCGAGCCCCACGATTCCGAGCCGGCGAGCCGCGTCCGGACCGAGGACGGCGACCCGGTCCGCCCGCTCGGAATGGCCCAGATCGGGCAGGCGCCCGGTCTCGAGATCGGCCCGCACCGCGGCGAACAGGTCCGGGGACGCGGCGTGCACCGAGAGCTTGAAGGCGCTCTGGTTCAGCGGGTCCTTCACGGGCGACGAGCTCACCAGCGCGCCGCCGACGTCGACCTCGCTCATGGTTCCCGCGGCGACGACACCGTTCAGGCGCAGCAGGCGGGCCGGCGCATCCCAGGGAATCGCCTTGGGATCGACGATTCCCGTCGTCTTCCCGGGCCTCGCCGAGACGAAGAGCTCCGTCGCGGCGAGCTGATCGAACTGGCTGATGATCCGGTTTCCGGCCGTGCGGGTGAGGCCCAGCGTCGCCACCAGGGCCGTGAGCCCGATCACGACGCCCAACACGGTCAGCGTCATCCGCCCCGGCCGGGCGAACATCCCCGCCAGGGCTTCGTTCAGAAGGTCCCGGACGGTGATCCCCGAGCGCAGGACGGGCGCGCTCTCGGGGGCCGCGGGAGAGGTGGCGGGTCGGCTCCCGTTCGCCTCGGAGCTGAGAGCCGTTGGGGAGCCGTCGACGATGTGCACCCTTCGGGAGGCCCGATTGGCGACCTCCTCGTTGTGGGTCACGACGACCAGCGTGAGGCCCTCCCGGTTCAGCCTCTCGAAGATCTCGAGGATGGCCGCCGAGGACTTCGAGTCCAGGTTCCCGGTCGGCTCGTCGCACAGGAGCAGGCTGGGAGAGCCCACGAGGGCCCGGGCGATGGCGACCCTCTGCCGTTCGCCGCCGGAGAGCTTTGCCGGCAGGTAATCGATCCGGTGACCGAGCCCCATCCGCTCGATCGCCGCCAGCGCGCGGTCACGCCGACCGCGGGTGGACTGCTTGCGGTAGACCTCCGCCAGCATGACGTTTTCCAGGACGCTCCTGTAGGGCAGCAGGTGGAACGATTGGAACACGAACCCGATGCGGCGACTCCGCAGCCCCGCCCGTTCCTTGTCGGAGAGCCCGGCGGTGTCGATGCCATCGATGGAGTAGCTGCCGCTGGTGGGGTGGTCCAGACAGCCGAGGATGTTGAGCAGGGTGGATTTCCCGGCGCCCGAGGGTCCGGTGATCGAAAGCCATTCGCCGCGCTCGAGCGAGAGATCGACGTCGACGAGCGCATGCACCGCCGGCTCGCTGCCGAACTGCCTCCCGACCTTCTTCAGCTCAAGCAGCGCAGCCATCGGCGATCTAGGGCTTCTCGGCCTTCTCGTATCCGATGACCACGAGCTGGCCGGGCACGAGCGTGCCGTCGACAGGAGTCACTTCGACGAAGCCGTCGGCGGAGAGACCCGGCTCGACGACGACGTAGTGCAGCGCGCCGCCGTTCTCGACCTGGATTCTCGAGGTTCCGTCGGCGGCGAGGGAAAGGGCGCTGACCGGGACGGCAGTGACGGCCCCCTCGGTCGATTCGATCGGAATCGTGAGGCGCAGGGAGAATCCCTCGAGCGGGGACGGCGTCTCGTCCACGCGGACCTCGAAATAGATGTGGTACCCGTCGACCCCGTGCGTGCCGGGCGTGGTGGCCACCCCCTGGACGACGCCCTTGGCCTTGATACCGAGGGCCTGCTCGTCGATGGCGACCCGCATGCCCGGCTTCACGAGCGGCGCCGCGTCGAGGCGGAGGGACGAGTCGATCGCCAATTGATTGTCCGTCACGGACATCACGGGGCCCCGCGCGACGTCCCCGACGCGGGCCTTGACCTCCTCGACGCGCACGGGCAGGGCGGGGACGAACACGATCTCGTCGACCGGAACCTGCACCCCGAGCTTGCGCTTGGCGAGGCTCAGATCGGCGGCGACCCGATCGACCCGGTCCGATTCCAGCTTGGCGTCGAGCTCGGCGATCTTCTGCGCGTCGAGGGCGGCCTGAACCGCCAGCTCACCCTGGGCGCGCACCGCGATGGCAGCGGCTCGGGACACCTCCAGCTGCTCGTCGGCAGCCGCGCGGGCGGTCGTGGCCGAGCGGGGGTCCAGCAGGATCAACGCCCGCTCCGAGATCCGGGTGGCGATCTCGGCGGAAGCGGCCTTGTCCGCGTGCTCCGCGGTGGCGCGCGCGGACCCCACCGCATGGGCGGCGGCGGCGGCGGAGTCGACCGCCGCGAGGCGGGTCTTGTTGGCACTGGCCAGCTCCTGCTCGAGGGTCCGGACGCCGGCGAGCTGGCCGAGCGTCGGACCGAAGGGCTCCCGCCCTGCCGCCTTGTACCAGCGGTCCACCGCGCTGCTGGTCTGCTGATCGTAGGTCCCATCGAGGGAGCCTTGGTGGAATCCCAGCCGCGCGAGCCCCTGCTCCAGCTGGCGGACGTCGTCGCCGGAGATCCCGGGGACGAGGTCCCGATAGGCCGGAGTCGCACCCTGGAGGAGGAACACCGGGCGCCCGGAGGCGGTGAGCAGCACGGCGCCTTCCGAGAGCTGGGTGTTTCGCACGGGCAGCGTGGTGATGAGCCCTGCGTCCGGCTTCAAGGCCGAGGGAGCGATCGAGATCGGCTGGGGCAGTCCGAACCGGGCCGTGCCGCGGGTGACGACGTCGGAGCTCAAGACGCGCTCTTCGACGGGAACGAGGATCGGCGAAGGCGTCGGGGGTGCCGTGCGGGCCGCCGCCTCGGCGGGCGATTCGATCCGCGAGCCCGCCAGCCAGCCTCCCACCGTCGCCACGGTCGAGAGCCCGAGGACGAAGGAGAGGACGACGATCCGCTTTCTGCTCGCGATCGAAGCCGACCCGCCGCGTCGTTCGGAGGCCGACCGGTCCGCCCGCGAGGACGAATCGGGCGTCAACCGAACCACGTCTAGACTCGTGCGCAGCTCCTCGGGCTTCACGGAAGACCATTCCTTCGCAGCAAGAGGGGCCTACTTCACCTCACGGCGAACATCTCTTTACCCTACCACGTCGACACGTGAATCTGGATGAAATGCTCGCGCTCGCTCAGGCGCGCGAGTTCCAGCGCGTGACGGACGACTCGAGAGCGATGCTCGGTCCAGCTCGAGGCAGATCCGAAAAAATTTGCCGCGGATTTGCGCACGCACGTACCCAATCGGAGCGGCAAGTCGTGCGCAGAAGCGGCGGCCAAGTATGAGGAGCGATGACGAGAACAAGAGGACGAGCCGATGGCTCCAGGCAGACCAGAGAGACTGACGAGATGCGAAGGACTCGAAATCTTCTTGGAGGGTGCGGATGCTGTGGAGTATCATGCGGCGTGCACTGGTCGAAGGGACTAGTAGCCCGAAGAGTGAAGAGGAGCGCGAAGAGGATGAGTGGGAAGAGCGGAGCGGGAAGAGCGCTGGAGGGCACGAAGAATGCGATCGGGACCGCGGCGGCACTCGGAGTGTTACTCCTGGGAAATGCCGCTGGAGCGGACCCTGCGCCGGCTCCCGGCACGGAAGAGTTCGGCCTGACCCAGAAACAGCTGGTCCAGTCCGTCGAGAAGGTCGAGGCCTTGATCGCCAAGTGCATGCGCGAGCAGGGATTCCAATACGTCCCGTCCGACTTCAAGACCGTGCGCCGGGGAATGACCGCTGACAAGAGTCTTCCCGGCATGAACGAGGAGGAGTTCATCCAGAAGTACGGCTACGGCGTTTCGACGACGTACACGGGCGAGCCCCCGCAGCTCAAGGAGGGGTACAGCCCCGCCCGGGAAGGCCTGGGGGAACAGAACATCCGGATCTTCAAGAATCTGTCGCCCGCCGATCGGGTGGCCTACAACCGCACGCTCCTGGGCGAGAACAACGACGCGACCTTCGCAATCGGGATCGAGACCGAGGACTTCTCGTGGACCGGCGGCTGCACGCGCGCGGCCATCGAGCAGGTGTTCGAGCCGGAGCAGATGAAGGCGAGCTACTACAACCCGAAGGATGCCTTGGTCAACAAGCACCCGCGGATGATCGGCGCGCTCCGAGTGTATGCCTCGACGATGCGCGAGGCGGGGTTCGACTACAACCATCCGGACGAGGTCGAGGCCGACATCCGCAAGCGGCTCGATGCGCTGACGGCGGGGGGTACGATCCCCGTCGGCGAGCTGTCGCCCGTCCAGGCGAAGGCTCTGAAGGAGCTCCAGGACTACGAGCGGCGCGTCGCCGTGAAGGACTTCGAGCTGGCGGAGTCGATCTTCGATCCGGTCGAGGAGAGCATCCTCAAGGAGATGTACGCTCAGAAGGTGCAGTAAGTGCTTCCAATCCAGGCGGATTGGACGCGAGT
>JBOGJK010000775.1:0-2087 GCA_050745345.1 Thermoanaerobaculia bacterium | reverse complement strand
GGAGTTCGGCGAGGACTACGTGGTCGAGAAGCTGGCGCGCGAGATGCTCGCGAAGGACCCGAAGCTGCGCGAGGAGTTCGAAGCCCGGCTCGCCTCGGACCCGAAGTTCGCCGGCAGCGCCGCCTCGCGCCTGGATTTCTTCTTCCAGCGCTCCCCCTGGCGCGACCCGCGCGTCGGCCTCTATCCGGTCGGACGGCTCGCGAGCCTGGAGGGGATCCCGCTGTCGAAGTAGGAGGATTGCCGATGCCTGAGTCGAGCCGGCGCCGGGGCCGCGAGATCGTTCTGCTCCTCTCGATTCTGGACGAGGCCTTCGAGCGGAAGGCCTGGCACGGCGCGAACCTGAAAGGCGCTCTGCGGGGGATCTCGGCGAGGGAGGCGGCCTGGCGCCCCGCGCCCCGGCGGCACAACATCTGGGAGTTGGCTCTGCACGCGGCCTACTGGAAGTACGCGGTGCGGCGCATGCTGACGGGAGAGAAGCGCGGCTCCTTTCCCGAGAAGGGAAGCAACTGGTTCCGCCGCCCCGTTTCCCCGACGGAGGAGGCGTGGCGCGCGGACCTCCGACTTCTCGGAAACGAGCACCGGAAACTGCGCGAGGCGGCCGCGGCCCTGCCGCTCTCGGCGCTCGGCCGCCGGGCCCGCGGGAGCAAGTACGAGACCGCGACCCTGATCTACGGCATCGCGTCTCACGACCTCTACCACACGGGGCAGATCCAGCTGCTCAAGGTCCTGCAGCGCAAGCGCGATGGGTCCTGACGCCCCTCTCGTCTGCCGCCTCGATGCGTTAGGGCCGCGCGACCGCGAGCGCCACGCCGAGCTGTCGCGGCAGTTGCGTTCCCGGATTTGCTCCCTGGAGGAGCTTCCGCGCGGTTTTGCCTTCCGCTTCCCGGAGGAGGACCCCGGCCTCGCCGAGAGTCTGGTCGAATGGGTGGCGCTCGATCGGCGCTGCTGTCCCTTTCTGGAGTTCGAGCTGCTGCTCGGCCGGAAGTGCGAGCCGGTGATCCTGCGGCTGACCGGGAGGGAGGGCACCAAGGAGTTTCTCGCCGCCGAGTTTTTCCTCCCGCGGGTTGGGCCGTGAGCGCGCCGCCCCGAGTCGAGATCGGCGCCCTGCGGCAGATCGAAGAGCCGGAGCTGCTCGCGCTTCTCGAGCACTGCCGGCTGCCGGAGGCGGGCGTGCGCGAGCACTTAAGCGGCGCCCTCGTGGCGCGCGAAGGGGGCCGGCTCGTCGGAAGCGCCGTGCTCGAAATCTACGCCGACGGCGCGCTCCTGCGTTCCGTGGCCGTCGAGGCCGACCGGCGCGGGAGGGGCCTCGGAATCCGGCTGACCGAGGCGGCGCTCGATCTCGCCCGCCGGCGAGGGGCGCGACGCGTGTTTCTGCTGACCGAGACGGCAGCGGAGTTCTTCCCGCGCTTCGGCTTCCGCGCGATCCCTCGCACCGAGGTGCCGGAGTCCGTGCGGGCCTCCCTCGAGTTCACGACGGCCTGCCCGCAGAGCGCGCTCGTCATGGAGCGAGCGCTTTGAGCCGGCGCTTCGTCGAGCTCTCCCACCCGATCGTCGCGGGGATGGAGACCTCCCCGGGCCTGCCCGGGCCGGCCGTTTCAGACTTTCTCTCCCGCGAGGCCTCCCGCTCCCGTTACGCGGAGGGCACGAGCTTCCAGATCGGGCGCGTGGACATGGTCGTCAACACGGGCACCTATGTCGATGCGCCGTTCCACCGCTTCGAGGCGGCTGCCGACATCGCGGAGCTGCCGCTCGAGCGGCTGGCGGATCTCGAGGGGACGGTGATCGATGCGACCGGCCGCAGCGGCCGTGCGATCGGTTCCGAAGCCTTCGCGGGCCGGGCGCTCGAGGCAAGGGCCGTCCTCCTGCGCACCGGTTGGGACCGGCACTGGGGCACTCCGGCGTATTTTGAGGAACACCCGTTCCTGACGCGGCCGGCGGCGCAGGCCCTCGCGGCCGCGGGGCCGGCGCTGGTCGGGATCGATTCGCCGAACATCGACGACGCGGAGGACCATGAGCGCCCGGTGCACACGCTGCTGCTCGAGGCCGGAATCCCGATCCTCGAGCACCTCTGCAACCTGGCGGCGCTG
>JBOGJK010000774.1:0-2413 GCA_050745345.1 Thermoanaerobaculia bacterium | reverse complement strand
GACCAAGAGAGACCCTGGCACCACGGCTGCAGGGCCGATTACCACCGCCAGTGACGTGACGACTGTAACCTTCTGGCCGACCAGCGTCTCCGGGGGCAGGGAGCCGTTGATGATCAGTATCCAGACGGACAGGATGGCGGCAATCCCCGCAAGGCCCGCGATGCTTCCCCAAATCAGGGAGCGGCCGCTTGGGTCACGGGGGAGTACGACTTTGGCGCACTGCACAACAAACGCTTCTGCAAAGTAGCCCATCAGGATGATGCCGATCGTGTTCTCGAAGTCGAGTCGGCTGCCGCCAGTTAGAGATGGGCCCAGACGGGCGAGGTATTCAAACCGGAAATGTCCTACGGTCAGGACCATGATGAAGAGTATGAGGGTCACTGCGGCGACAGCGAGGGCTAGGAGTAGGGTCACCGAAAAACTGACGGACCCACGAGCGAGTAGGTACATTCCGGCCGCGAAGAGCAGGGCGGTCCACACCATGGCCGGGATGTGGGTGAACTGCGCCAGCGTCCTAGATATGGCGAAGAAACCGCCCATGATAGTAACGAGGTAGAGAAGCAAAACCGCCAGCGTGAATAGTCCTGCCCCGGCGGCGCCTAGGTACTCATTTGTCAGCTTTCCGATGTAGGCCATCCCATAGCGAACGATGCCGCTGCGTGCCGCCGCCTCCGCCACGTACGCCGTCGTCACGACACTGACAAGGCCGGCGCCCAACGTCAGGGCGATCCCTGGCAGGGGTCCCACCGCAGCCACGGCGATAGGGAAGGCGACGACGGCTTGGGGGATGCCCAAGGCAAATGTGAAAGCGAAGGCAAACCAGAAGGGTGGCAGCCCGGCCAGCCGCTTCCCGAGGGAGGCCCACGCCCAGCGCAGTCGGTCGGCGAATGTGACGCGTTGCGCGTAGATCGTCTCCAGGCGCTTTCCGTACAACTGGTGGTAGGCGTGCTGCACCGCATGCTGATCCAGTCCCAAGGCGGCGCGGATCCCTGGCACCGCCCGAGAGGTGAACGCATATTTCTGACGTAACAGATGGGCGACGCCCGCCCGCAGCTGCGGGGTCTTCGGCACCACATGCGCCCACTGCGGGGCATAACGCTCCAAGTCCTGGATCGTCAGGGGTACTGCTGGTTCGCGCCCCAGGGCAAAGGCTTGGAGGAACGCGAGATCGCGCTCGTGTCCGGAGTCTTCGGGGGGCAGCAGCTCTGTGATCTCCCCCGAGCGCGCTACCAGGTGCGCCGTGTGCCGTTCGATGAGGAAGAGGAGGGCCCTCGCCCGCCTGGCGGGCAGACCGCGCAGCACTTCGTCACGCGAGAACAGCTCATCGGGTGCCATGTCTGTCTCCTGGCTCCAGCCGAGAGGAGCCATCACGCGGATGCTGGCTCCGCAAGACTGATTTTCACCTGTGTTGCTTCACCGGTGAATGGCAGGACGACCTGTCCGCCCAATAGCTGCAGGTCAAAGCGTTTCACCTCGTCACCCTCATATACCTGAGCCAACCTGGGTAACCCTTCCGAGTCCCCCGATGGCGTGACCCGGTGTGCCCACACTTTAAGCTCCTTGGCCGGGGTGGCGGGCACGTGGAAGGTTGCGTCGCGCAGTGAGGAAAAGGCCGGAATCTCACCAGTGGCCGCCTGGTAACGTTGCTCGCCGTCTGGATAGCCCAGCCGAACCTCGGCCGGTGCTGCCTGACCGTTAGCCGTGATGGCGAACACAGCCCGCCCTTCGGCGAGTCGGTCCTCTCGCAGCTCCACGACCACGCGCCCAGCGAAGGCCCCCCGGCGGACCATCGCAACGGTCGCTCCGAGAACCAGCACGCTAGCGATCAATGCGCAGGCGCGTTCCGCAGGGCGGTGCCAGATGACTAAGCCGTGGATCACGAGGCCAACCAGGAACAACAGGTAGATGCCCGCTTTGAGCGACCAATGGCCGAGGAAGGGAAGGACAGTGGCAGGGACGAACTCCCCTTTCCGTCCGGTTCCCGTCAGCAGGAGAACCGGGAAGATGCCACCGATGATGGAACCGGCGATCACGCCCGAAAAGCTGAGCGGCTCGACAAACGATTCCGCACGCGTAAGAAATAACCACTCGACTAGCAAAAAGACCATCCCCACGGGGCTCACCGAGAGGAAGAATCGTCCGCGCTCGGTTAGCACGGCCTCTCGCAGCCGTAGAGCTACAGCCCGCACAGCCGCCCAACGCGGGACGTGGCCTGCATGCGCCCTCGTCCCCACCGTTTGGTCGAGGGCCTCCCAGACCTCCGGAGGAAGTTGACGGCCCCGTTTGGGCGCCAGGAGCGTTCGGTAGCGTAGGCCGGCTTCACCTTCGATCCTTCGCACAAAGCCTTGCACTTCCAGTGTATCCACCGAGGTGCGGGCAGCATCCATGCTCTGCCCAGAGTGAACCGCCACAT
>JBOGJK010000773.1:0-1589 GCA_050745345.1 Thermoanaerobaculia bacterium | reverse complement strand
CCTCGACGGTGGCCCGCTGGACCAACTTGTCTTCCAGCACCGGCACTCCGAGCGGTCTCTGCCGCCCGTCCGCCTTGGTGATGTACGCCCTGCGAACCGGCCTCGCCCGGTACGCCCCACTCTTCAACCGCTCCGAGAGGTCCTGAAGATTGTTCTCCAGTTCCTTCCCGTAACTCCGCCACGTCTCTCCGTCTACTCCCGCCGAGGCGTCGTGCTTTAACGCACAATAGGCCTCCCGCAGGCGCTCAACTTCGCAAACATGGTGAAAGAGCGCTGTGAACCGCTGCCGCCGGTCCCTCCCAGCGGCCTGACGTACCCGCTCGAGAGCAGATGACGCGCTTTCCCGGCTCTGCGTCCGGCACGCGCTGCCTTCAAGCAGATTCCCCTTGGCCAGCCTCCTTCCCTCCATCCCCTCCGCGACCAGTCGCCCGGCTTTGTTCGAGGACTTCTCCGGTACTACGAAGCTGTCTGACTTCCCGCGCCCGTTCATCATCGGATCACGTCCTAAGACTTCCCGATGCGGCCTCCAGACCCTACCGGAGGCAGGCGCGGGACCTCCCGGTTCCCGTGCGAGGCGCTTGCATGCGTGCTCGGGGTCTCTGACCGCGCGGAGCCCCCACGGCTCTCACGAAAACGAGCCACGGAGTCTTGCCTTCCGCACATCATGACGGCGTCGGCACTCCGGTCCATTCATGTTTTCGCGGCTCAATGCCCGGCCCGCACGTACCCCTGTCAACGCTTCGATCCCACCCTCTCGGACGACACCGCATGACTCGGGGCCAGAACGGAGTCGTTACCTCCTTCCCTGTATGGCTCTCTCATCCACTACGCCTCGCCAGTCTCCCCGGCGCTCCACCAACGCATGCCTGACCCCAATAACGCACGATCGCCTCATCGCACGACCCGCGCCATCCACCTCCGGCGCTCGCTGCCGCGAACCGAGGTGCCTGGCCTAGGCTGACGACGAGCCGCTTTCGGCCCGCGCCGCGTGGTGGGAAGAAAGACCTCCGCGAAGGAGCAATAACGTCATCACCCCGATCAGCACCACCGCGCTGACCCAAGGGAAGGGAGCCGGAAAGACCATGCCAGTGTTCTCACGCAGTTCGCGGACGCCGACGTACGAGAGAGCCCAAAGCCACCAGTCGGGTGCGTAGATCCGCACCATGTCGGCCGCTAGGCAGAGCTGATACAGCACCACGCCCACGTACGCCAGGCGGCGGCCTCCAGCGGCCAGCGCAGCCTTTGCCGGTTCGGCCAGGAGCACGGCGACAGTCGCTGCCAGGAGAACCAGAAACAGGTCGGGGACGGACGAGACGACATCTCGCCTCGGTTCAAACGGCAGAGACACCAAAGGTAGCGTAGGCTGGTAATCCCCGGAGAGCCAGAGCGAGCGCTTCAGCAGCCCAAACCCGGCAGCGACAAGCCAGCTGGCGAGGGGCGGAACGACCAGCAACCAGTTCCGTTGGCCCCGCGCGCCCTTGTTCACTCGAGATACCCCGTGCAGACTTCCATGATCTTTCGGAAGACGAGCGCGAAACCACTCGATCCTGGTTCAGTTTCGAGACCGCAGCTGTGGATCGCTTCGTGGA
>JBOGJK010000772.1:0-3255 GCA_050745345.1 Thermoanaerobaculia bacterium | reverse complement strand
CGTTCGCTCAGAGATATCTTAAAAATACACCACTCCCGCATCTGCAGGATCGCCGGGAGCGACAGCCGGCACTCAAGATAGAGCATCCACTCGAGCACCGCGACATGCCAGGGGAGCGGCGAGCGGTCGTAATGAAAGTCAAGACCCACCTCTCCGATGGCGACGACGCGAGGGGTTCGGGCGAGCTCTTCCAGGGCGGCGCCGTCCCGCTTCGGGTCGAAGTCCTTCGCTTCGTGCGGGTGGATTCCAACGGCCGCCCGAACATCCGGGTGGGCCGCCGCGAGCTCGACCGCCGCGGCCGAGTCTTCCAGTGTCGTCCCCGGCACGAGGAAGCGCGAGACCCCGGCCTCGCGGGCCCGCGTGAGCAGCGCCGGCGCGTCCCCTCCCATCTGCAGGTGGCAATGGGAGTCGGAGAAGGCGATCAAGCTATTTGACCCGGCTCCCCGGCGGGACCTCCGCCGCCACTTCCAGAAGCGACGGCTCCCCCGCCTCCCCCACGGTCGCCGCGAGCACCATGCCGTCGGACTCGACGCCCATCAGCTTGGCCGGCTTCAGGTTCGCCACCACGACCACGTTTCGGCCCACCAGCGACTCCGGGTCGTACCGGCCCGCGATTCCCGCCACGATCTGCCGCTGCTCGCCGCCCAGGTCCACCTGCATCCGCACGAGCTTGTTGGACTTGGGCACCCGCTCCGCCGCGAGCACTTTCGCCGTCCGAAGCTGCACTCTCTGGAACTCCTCGATCCCGATGCGGCCGTCGGCCGCGCGGGCCGGCTCGGCGGGTGTCGCGGCGGCAGACGCCTCCGGTTTCTCGCTCATTGGCTTCTCCTTCTCTCGGAAATAAGCGCCGGCGTCGGCGCGAGGAAAAAGCGCGGACGGCTCCGGCATCGGAGCCCCGGGCGGCAGAACGCCCCACTCGAGGTCCGGCTTCTCCGGCGTGCGCCCCGGTAGGCCGAACGCCTCGTAGATCCGCCGCGACGCCGCCGGCGTAAACGGCGAGAGCATCGCCGCCGCCAGACGCACGCCTTCGGCGGCCGCGTACAGAATGCGCGAGAGGCGCGGCGAGGCGCCCTCCGTCTCCCGCACCTTCCACGGCTCGCGCGCCACGACGTAGCCGTTGATCTCGGTCAGGAAGCGCCACACGGCGTCGAGCGCCCGGTTGAAGGCGAAGTCCTCCATCGCGGCGCGCCACTCGGGAAGCTCCCGCTCGAAGGAGACCTTCACCTCGTTTTCAGCGCAGCGCTCGGGCGGCGAGCCGCCGAAGGACTGCCGGCAGAGCGCCGCCACACGGGAGACCGTGTTGCCGAGGTCGTTGGCGAGGTCGGCGTTGAAGCGCGCCAGGAAGGCCTCGTCGGAGAAGAGGGCGTCCTGGCCGAACGCCATCTCGCGCATCAGGAAGTAGCGCAGCGCGTCGGGCCCGAACCGCTCGACCAGCGCGTCGGGGCGTACGATGTTGCCGACCGACTTCGACATCTTCTTGGCGTCGCGAAGCCACCAGCCGTGCGCCCAGACCGTCGTCGGCAACGGCAGCCCCGCCGAGAGCAGGAAGGCCGGCCAGTACACGGCGTGGAAGCGCAGGATGTCCTTGCCGATCAGGTGCACCCGCCGCCCCTCCGGCGCCTCCCAGAACTCGCGGTAGAGGCGGTCGTCCTCCGATCCGAACCCGAGCGCGGTGATGTAGTTGGCCAGAGCATCGAGCCACACGTAGACGACGTGGCCCGGACGATTCGGGAAGGGAATGCCCCAGGAGAGCTTCGTGCGGGAGACCGAGAGGTCGTTCAACCCCCCGCGCACGAAGGAGGCCACTTCGGCGAGCCGGCTCCCGGGGCGGACGAACTCGGGATTCCTTTCGTAGTGGGCGAGCAGCCGTTCCGCGTACCGGGAAAGGCGGAAGAAGACGTTCTCCTCCGATTCCCAGGAGCAAGGCGTGCCGTGGTCGGGACATCGTCTTTCGGGTTCGAGCTCCTTCTCCGTATAGAAGCCCTCGCAGCCCGCGCAGTACCACCCTTCATGCTTCGCGGCGTAGAAGTCGCCGGCCGCCTCGATGCGGGAGATCAGCGCCTCCACCCCGCGCCGGTGGCGCGCCTCCGTCGTTCGGATGAAGTCGTCGTGGGCGATCTCGAAGCGGCGGTAAAGCTCATGGTACCGCGCCACGACACGGTCGGCCAGCTCGAGCGGAGCGATCCCCTGCCCCGCCGCCGCCTTCGCGATCTTCTGTCCGTGCTCGTCGGTCCCCGTCAGCAGGCGTGTCTTCTCCCCCATCAAGCGGTGGAACCGCGTCGCGACGTCGCAGACCACCGTCGAGTAGATGTGCCCGATGTGCGGCAGGTCGTTGACGTAGTAGATGGGGGTGGTGAGGTAGAAGGGGCGCATGAAGAAGTCAGCAGTCTACAGTCGGCAGTCGACAGTTTGAAAGCGAAGCGGGGAGACTAGTCGTTTCGGCTCACGTGGGCAAGCCGGCTCCTGTCGACGGTTGACTGTCGACCCGAGTGCCTACATCAGCCCCGCCTCCCGGAAAGACACGCAGCCGTCGCGGGCCACGACGATGTGGTCGAGCAGGCGCAGGCCCACCGCTTCGGCCGCGGAGGCGAGACGTCGCGTGAACTCCCGATCCTCGCGCGAGGGCGTCGGGTCGCCCGAGGGGTGGTTGTGGTAGACGATCAGGCCGGCGGCGTTGGACAGCAGCGCCCGCTTCAAGAGCTCCCGCGGCTCGACCACGGCGCGGTCGAGGGTCCCGCGGTAGATTTCCGGGTCGTGTCGGATCAGCCGGTTGCGGGCGTTCAGATAGAGCGCGCCGGTGCGCTCCTGGGTGCCGTCCCCCTGCGATCGGCGCAGCGACTCCTTGACGAGCTTCGGCTCGTTGAAGAGGTCGCGCCCCGCCAGCGTCTCGGTCGCCAGGCGCCTCGCGATCTCCAGGGCCGCCTCGATGGCGGCGCCGCGCGCCTGTTTGATTCCTCGCGCCCGCCGCAGCTCCGCGCCCGAGAGGCCGGCCAGGCCAGCGAGGCCGCCGTGCGCCGAGAGCAGCCGCCGGGCGCAGTCGAGGGCGCTCTCGCCGCGGGAGCCCGTCCCGAGCAGCAAGGCGAGCAGCTCCTCGTTGGAGAGGGCCGAGGGGCCCAGTCGCGACAGGCGCTCGCGCGGGCGGTCCTCGAATGGGATGTCCTGGATTCGGAAAGTCCGGAGGAAAGTGGGCTCGGTCATGGCTCTTGCCGGAGACGCCGGACCGGGGACCCGGAGGGAGGACACTCGCATCATGCC
>JBOGJK010000771.1:0-3726 GCA_050745345.1 Thermoanaerobaculia bacterium | reverse complement strand
GGCGGTGACATTCAACATTACGCTCGTCAGCCCGACGCAGACCGGATTCCTCAGAATCTGGCCCTATAACACGACGCCGCCGGCGACGTCGAACATCAACGCTCCGGCCGGCACATCCGCGATCGCCAACGGGGCGATCGTCTCCCTCTCGCCCGACCCGACCTTTCAGGTTTCGGTGGTCTACGGAACCGCGCAGCCCGGCACTGCCCACGTCGTGCTCGACGTGTCCGGGTACTTCCAGTAGGGGGCAGGACATGAGGACGCGAACCCTCTGCGCCTCGATTCTCGCGTCTGCAACGAGCCTCTCCCTCGTTGCGCAGAATGGTCCGGATGTGGATCCGGACGCAGCCCGCGGATACGTTGAGAACGTCTTCCATCTCCCCAGCATCGATTCGATCAACCTCTACAACGGGCAACTGACGATTCCGGTTCCCATCGGCCCGGTCTACCCCGTCGGGCCGAAGCTAAAGTACCGGGCGATGTTGGCCTACAGCTCGAGAGTCTGGGAATTTGGCAACCCGGGCCCGAACAATCAGGACCCCAACGGACTCTACGAGCCCATAGTGGCTGACCCCTCGCTCGGGCTGGGCTGGACGTTCGCGGCTGGCGCGATCAAGACCTGCGGCGTCGTGCAGAACTCTCTCTGCTACCTCGGACCCGATGGGGCGGAGACCCTGTTCGATTACTCGGCGACGGGCTTCCGAAAAACGGCCGACACCAGCCAGCTCTACCTGCACGACCTCGGCGCTTCGGGGTACGAAATGTGGGACGGGGACGGGAACCACTACGTCTTCTCCTGGCATGTGACGGGATACGACGACCTTCCCCAGGACTACGTCCACGACCTCGGCCGCGGCAGAAACGGCTGGTATCTCAAGACTCTCACGGACCCTTTCGGCAACGAGCTGACTTTCGACTACTACACGGGACTCGGCTCACAACCCTGTTGGACCCCCGCGCACTGCCCGTCGGCGACCAACTCCTGGATCCTACACACCGTCAAACGTGGCACGGCGACGCTTCTGACAGTGAACCTGGGGACCGATCCGCAGGTTCCGGGCATCAGCAATTTGGTCAGCTCGATCGACTTTGCCGTGTTCGCCGGCGGCGTCTCGACCACGGCGCGTTGGTCGGTCGGGCACGACAGCTTCGCGCTCTCGCATGCTCTTCCCACGGTCATCTCCTCGACCGTCGTGACGATCGACTCGCTCCAGCTCCCACAGGGGCAGTACTCCTTCACCTACAACACCGGAACGGCCAACGGCGGCCCGGGAGGCCTGCTTAAGACGATGGCCCTGCCGACCGGCGGGCTGCTCTCGTACGTCTGGGGCGTCTACAGCTTCTACCATGGCCGAACCTCTTCGATCGGACCGAACTGCACTCCTCTCGGACCTCCGAACAACGCGGACGTCAAGTGGTCCGGCCGCGCTCCTGCCGGCCAAGAGACCAACCAGCTCGTGGGTGGCGTGGATCCGGATATCCCCGCCATTCCAAACATCGCCGGCACGGATTGCTCGCCGCAGAACCCGAATCGGTGGTTGGACACCGTGCTCGGCGTGATACGCAGAACGGAGACCCTCGGTACGACCGACTCGATCACGGACTATGCTCAGTACGCCTTTCCCTTCGGGGAGCGGGGTTCGTCGCCCACGAACAACTTTGGGCCGCAGACTCTGACGCTGGTGACCTATCCGGCCGACCGGGACGGGCGCCGCAACGCGGCGGCGACCCTGTTCTGGGGGGCCCGGATTGCCACGAATGGCTGCGATTCGCCGGGAGACCGTTGCGGCGCGGACATTCGCACCGCGAGCTATGACCACGACCCGTTCTACGTTGCCTCCCCATTCCCGCAGCCGCTTTGCGGCGGGGCGGCGGACTCGTTGTGCGTGACGCATGCGAGCCGAGTCACCCAGCGAACCTACGAATACGACAATCCGACAAGCCAGGGCGAGCACCGACGCCTCCAGCAGAGCACGACCTATTACGGCCCGACAGCCGCGGACGGCTCCTGTCCCTCCTGCGAATTTCACTCTGCCACGTACTCGCTTTCCGGCTCGAACACCTGGGAGGGGAACGGCCGGCACTACAACACCGAGACGCACTCCGGGAGCCTGGGCAACGATTCTCGAACGATCGACACCACCTGGAATGCCCAGACGAGCCCCTGGCTGCCCAACCTGTACACGGAGCGGATCGAGACGGCCTCGGGCGCAACGGGTTTGGCGCAGACGGATCGGCGCTTCGAGTTCGACGGCTCGACCGGCTTCCTGAGAGGCGTCTCGAACTATGACGCCGGGCGCCAGCTCCTCTATCTGAATTGTCGCTACCCGGATGCGGACGGGAACCTGGCCCAGGAGTTCGCGGCGCGCTTTACGGGGCAGCCTGCTCCGCGAGGGGATGCGTGCTCCTTCTATTACTCCACCATGCCGACGTCGATCGGCAACAACGACGACAACTGGGGGAAGTCCTACACGTACCAGGACGGCCTGGCCACGGCCGCGCGCTGGATCTCGAACGGTTCGCCTCTGGCGAGTTGGGCCATCTTTCAACACGCGCGAGATGGGACAACGGGCTGGATCACGGGCACGACGGACTCGGCCGGGATCACGACGAGCTACCGGTACGACGGCCTTGGCCGCGTCACTTCGATCACGCCCCCGGCGCCGGAGGCGGCAACCTCCGTGAGCTACCCGTCCGTCACCCAGACGACGGCAACACGCAACGGAGGCACGGGGCTTTCGACGCAGCAGGACTATTTCTACGACGGCCTGGGTCGTCTCGTCCGCGAGAGGCGATTGATGGCCGATGGAACGTTTGCCAAACGATTCTCCCTTTTCGACGGCCCGGGTCACGAATACTTTCAGTCGGAATGGGTCGGCGAGGCAACCCCGGAAACAGCGACCTCCGACTCCTCGACGACCTGCTCCTTTGAGAGCGGGAGCTTCACGACGAGCCGGCCCACGGCGGCGCCGGGGACCTACCGGCACTGCTTTGATCCCTTCGGGAGGCCTCAGAGCGTCGTGGGCTCCAGGCACTCGAGCTACACGAAGATCAACCGCAGCGATGGTTCCGTCTCGTACAGTGACACCGTGGAAGCCGTGACGACCGACTGCGTTAACGGCACGTTCTCCGGTGGTGTCTGCTCCGGCGGCACCTCTTCGGTGACGAAGACCGAGCGGGACGCATTCGGGCGAATTACTTCGGTCGTCGAGCCGGGCAATCTGACGACCTCGTACCTACTCGACGTCAACGGAAAGGTGACCCGGGTGACCCAGGGAAGTCAGACGCGCACCTTCGATTACGACGCGGCGGGGTTCTTGCGCCGGGAGGTGACGCCGGAGAAGGGAATGGTCCTCTTCGACGATGTCGGAGTGGCAGGCAACGTCCTGCAGGAGACTCAGGGCGATAGTGTCGTCCTGACGAGGACGTACGATTTCGCGGGAAGGATCCAGCAGTTGCTGGCCAACGGGACAGCGTACCAGTCGAACTCCTACGATGGCGGCGGTTTCGCCGGGGGCGTGCGCCCCAAGGGCAAGCTCACCCAGCGGCTCGGCTACAATCCCGGCTTTCCTTCGACGGTGACTGAGAACTTCACCTACTCAGGGTTGAACGGACGCCTCTCGCAGAAGGACTCGATTGTCTCGGGAACGCCCCAGGGCGCTCCATCGGCATCGCAGACCTGGACGTACAACAACCTGGGGCTCGTCGCCGCCCACGGTCATAGCC
>JBOGJK010000770.1:0-3593 GCA_050745345.1 Thermoanaerobaculia bacterium | reverse complement strand
CGCCTTCGCGCTCCAGCCGGGCGGCACGGGCGCCTTCGACCGGCGCTCCTACTTCCTCCGCATGTCCACCTTCTTCGTCCTCTCCTTCCTCTTCAGCCACGTGACCCGGCGGGAGAAGGAGCTGGAGGCCGAAACGACGAAGGCCAAGGCGATGGACCGGGCGCTGGTCGCGCGCGAGCTCCACGACGGGGCGATCCAGTCGCTCATCGGGCTCGAGGTGCAGGTGGATGTGCTGCGCCGGCAGGCGGCAGAAGAATCCCCGGCGATGGCCGAGGAGCTCACGCGGATCCAGCAGATGCTGCGGCAAGAAGTTCTCAACCTGCGCGAGCTGATGCGGCAGATGAGGCCGCTCGACCTCGACCCGCGGCAGCTTCCCGACTTCCTGGCCGAGTCCGTGGACAAGTTCCGGCGCGAAACCGGCATCCGGGCGAGCTTCGTCTCCGACTTGCGCGAGGTCTCCTTCTCCCCCCGCATCTGCACGGAGCTCGCGCGGATCGCCCAGGAAGCGCTCGTGAACGTCCGCAAGCACAGCGGCGCGGCCAACGTCATCCTGCGCCTCTCCCTGGAGAACGGCGCCGGCCGCCTCGTCGTGGACGACGACGGCCGCGGCTTCGACTTCTCGGGGCGCCGGACCCAGGCGCAGCTGGACGCCGCCCGCAAGGGGCCAGTTATCATCAAGGAGCGGGTCCGCGCGATCGGTGGGCAGCTCGCGATCGAATCGGCGCCCGGCAGCGGCGCGCGGCTGGAGATCACCTTCCCCCATGAATAATAAAGTGGCAAAGACGATCCGGATCCTGATCGCCGACGATCACCCCATCGTGCGGGACGGCCTGCGCCGGCTGCTCGAGACCGAGAAGGACTTCTCCGTCGCCGGGCAGGCGGCCGACGGGCGGGAGGCGGTGCGCCTCGTCCGGCAGCTGCGGCCCGACATCCTGCTGCTCGACCTGGCGATGCCGCGGCTGCCGGGCCTCGAGGTGCTCCGGGAGCTCGCTTCCTCCTCGCTCGAGACGCGCACGATCCTGCTGACGGCCGCCGTCGAAAAGGAGCAGATCGTGGAAGCGCTCCAGATCGGCGCCCGCGGCGTGGTCTCCAAGGAGGCGGCCACGGAGCTGCTTTTCAAGAGCATCCGCACGGTGGTCGGCGGGCAGTACTGGGTCGGGCGGGAGGAGGTCTCGGACCTGGTCGCGGCGCTGCGCGGGCTGCTCCCGACGGGCACCGACGAGCGCCAGCGCTCCTTCGGGCTGACGCGGCGCGAGCTCGAGATCGTCGCGGCGATCGTCGAGGGGTGCACGAACCGCGACATCGCGCAGAAGTTCTCCCTCTCGGAGGACACGGTCAAGCACCACCTGACCCACATCTTCGACAAGCTCGGCGTCTCCAACCGGCTGGAGCTCGCCATGTTCGCCGTCAACCACCGCCTGCTCGTTACGTAAGCCCGGCACGGCGACTCGCTTCGGGCGGCCGCTGGCACCTTGGTGCCATCTGCGCAGCACCCGCGGGCCATTGGCGCGCGAAGCGGTCTGGCTATTCTCTGAGCAGCGGAAAGAAATCAGAATGAGATCCAACTTGGGCGCTCGGGTGGAGTCGCCATGGCCAGTCGGGGTTCCGTCGGAAGGGCCTGTCGCTGCGATCGGGCGCGCTCTGATCGGAGCCTGGACAGGGCGGGCCGATTCCCCTCCGCGCGGGGGTACCGGCTCGCGATGGAGGCGAGGGTAGCCGTGCACCCGGTGTCGCGCCCGAGCCGGGCCCGGAGTCTGGGGCGAGAGGCGGTCGGAGGTCTAGCGATGCCCGACAGAGGTTACGGCGCGACGTCGCCGGACATCGCGGTTTCCCTGCCGCCCCTCACCCGAGTCTCCGGCCCCACGGCGGAGCCGTGCGTGATGTGCGACCACCCGCGTGCGCTCCACACGGCTGGGACGGACGGCGCGGGATGGTGCGCGGGAAACCGCTGCGAGTGCGGAGGCTTTCAAGGCAAGGGAGCCCTTTGAGCTGCCGAGGAGGGATCTTTTGAAGATTGGAACGGATTGGACCTGGAGCCGGAAGAACGGCATGGAGCCCGAGGCCGGCCCGAGCCTGGACCGGGAGATCGAGCGGCGCGTCTGCGGGGTCGAGCCCGGCGACGCCGTGCCCCCCTATTCCACCGACGAGGCCGCGGCGGTCACGCTCGCCAACCGTTTCTCGCGAACCCGCGGATGGTGGTTCTTCGAGAAGAAGGAGGTCTTCGGAGGCTCGGTCTTCGGGTGGATCCAGGAGTCCCAGCCCCTCTTCGTGTCGGTGCACCCGATCCAGGCGAGCGCCCCGACGCGTGCGCTGGCGATCTGCCGGTCGCTCCTGAAGGTGGCCGAGTTTCTCGAGGGCCAGCCGCAACCGATTCCGCAGCGACAGACGCGGATGCACGCCTGAAACGCGAGTCGGAGCCGAAAGCCAGACAGAGGCCGGCGGGGTCGCCGGCCTCTGTCGTTTTCCGGAGAAGACTTTGATCTTCGGGCCTTAGACCTTAAACTGCCGGCGAATGGTCTGGACCGTCTTCGTCATCCTCCTCATCCTCTGGCTTCTCGGCTTCTTCGCCTTCCACATCGGCGGGGGCCTCGTCCACCTGCTGCTGCTCGCCGCCGTGGTCGCGCTGGTTCTCGGCCTGGTCCGGCGTGCCCCGTAGGGGCGCCGGGTCCTTCAGGGCACGACCTCGAGCTTCGGGTCCGCAGTCTGCGTCGTTCCGCCGTCCGTGACGCTCGCCGTGTAGTCGTAGGGTCCCGGGGCGCCGTTGGGCGGCAGGAGCAGGCCGCAGAATCGGCCCGCGCATGCCATCGGCTGCGAAAAGGGGTTGCCGTTCGGGAACTCGATCTTCAGCTCGCCTTTGCGGGCGACCCAGACCACGATCTCGACGTTCTGCTTGACCTGGACGGGGTCCGGGTGCGCCGTTCCGTTCGCGTCGATGACGACGCGCTTCACGTGGTCCTTCACTCTTTCGATCTCCGGGTCGAGCGATGCGCCGCCCGGCGGGGGCGCCTTGGCGCAGCCGGCGAGCACGAGCGCGAGGATGGGCACCAGAGACATTCGAAGTCTGGGGAACCGGGCCTCCGGGTCGGCATTCATGGCTTCCTCCTTCTCCCTCCCATTGCTATGCGGCCTTCTTCGCGTCCGAGAAGACCCTTCGATAGGAATCGAGCTTGCGCAGGTTCTGGAACTCCGGCTCCGCCTCAATCTGGCGCACGCCGAGTCCGCCGTCCACGGCGCGGCGCAGCCAGCCAATGGCGTCCTCGCTTCGCCCGAGCAGGTTCGAGACGACGGCGGCGTCGTAGAAGTAGTCGGGATTGCCCGGCTCGATCTCGAGCGCCCTCTGGATCTCTGCGAGCCCCTCGGCCGGCTTTCCTGTCTTCGCGAGGCAGAGGCCCAGGGTGACGCGCGCCCAAGCGTCGCGCGGGTCTGTGGAGATCTCGTCGCGGGCTCGCGCGATCCCCTTCTGGTAGGCGGCCGCGGCCTTCGGCCGGAGCCCGCGCGCCCAGCGAGAGGCGTCTCCGAGGTTGCGCCAGTAGAGCGACTTGCCGGGAGTCAGTTTCGTCGCCTGCTCGAAGGCCTCGGCCGCCTCGGAGTAG
>JBOGJK010000769.1:0-1966 GCA_050745345.1 Thermoanaerobaculia bacterium | reverse complement strand
GCCCAGACCTGCGGGCTGACGTAGTAGAGCAGCGGGATTCCCTCCCGGCGCAGGCTCCGGGAGAGCGCCGCGTGGAAGTCCGGGAAGTCGATCAGCACGGCCGCGTCCGGCCGCCGCTGTACCGCCTCGCGCGAGAGCGCCCGGAGCGCCCGCACGAGGGCCGGAAGCTTGGCGAAGACCTCCGAGAACCCCATCACCGCAAGGTCCTCCGAGCGCGCGAGCCGCTCGAGGCCTGCCGCCGCGAGCCGCGCTCCGCCCATCCCGAAGGCCGCAAGCGGGCGGCGCGCCGAGAGCTCTCGCAGAAGCCGGGAACCGAGCAGGTCTCCGGAGGCTTCTCCGGCGGAAATGAGCAATCTCACGAGGGCTACATTACTCGACAGCCGACACGCCCCGGTCAACGGCGAAAGGGAACCCCCGTCGCGCCGTCAGGAGGGGAAGGGATACATCAGCCAGGCGACCGCGAGGCCCCCCAGCACCAGGGAACCGAGCAGGAGGCCGAAGAGCTTCCAACGTTCGCGCCCGTCGCGCCAGAGCAGGGCGAAGAAGGCCGACACGAGAAGCGCATAGACCGTCATGATCAGGAAGTGGTCGACCGGCAGCAGGGCCGCGATCACTTCTTCCTCCCCGTCGCGATGTCCCAGGCGTCGAGGATCAGCAGCAGGTTCATCAGGCCGGCCGTCAGCAGATACGCGCAGCCGTATTCGTAGGTCACCGAGAGGATCGTCCCCCCGGGGTTGTCCCAGAGCATCCGCGCGGCGACGTTCAGGAGTCCGGCGCCGTAGAGGGCGAAGGTCGCCAGGATCGTGAGGGGCTGGCCGCTCTTGACCATGTACAGGCGCCCCTCGAAGGAAAGGCCGAGCGCGAAGCAGGCGGTGACGATCAGGGCGAACAGGATCGCGGTCCTCCGGCGCCCGAGGTAGAGGTGCCCGAGCCCCGGGAAGACCCAGGCCAGAGCGGCCGCGACCAGCGGGCGCCGCGGGGAAGCCGGGACCGGGGCCGGAGCGCTCACGCGCCCGCCCCGGCGAAGAGGGACTCCAGCCTCTTGCGGGTCCCGAGGAGGTCCTCGGGCACGATCCGGACGTCGGCGGTGACGGTCATGAAGTTGGTGTCTCCGGTCCAGCGGGGCACGACGTGAACGTGGTAGTGGTCCGTGATTCCCGCCCCCGCGGCGGACCCGAAGTTGATGCCGACGTTCAGGCCGTCGGTGCGGTAGGCCTCGACGAGGATCCGCTCGGCGCGGGCGACGGTATGAATCAGCTCCGCGAGGGTCGCATCGTCCGAGCGCGAGAGCCAGGCGTCGTGGCGGTACGGCGCGATCATGACGTGGCCGTTCGTGTAGGGATACCGGTTCAGCAGGACGAAGACCGCCCGCCCCCGGTAGACGACGAGCGAGTCCTCGTCACTTCGTGAGGCCGCGGCGTCGCAGAAGATGCATCCTCTCGATTTCTCGGACACCAGGTACTCGTACCGCCACGGCGCGAAGAGGACATCGGGCATGAACGTGGCGCCGGCCGCCTAGCGGTTGATCAGCTCCTTCAGTTCCTTCCCGGGCTTGAAGTACGGGATCTTCTTGGCCGGCACCGACACCTTGACCCCGGTCTTCGGGTTACGCCCCATGCGGGCTCCCCTCTCCCGAAGACGGAAGGAGCCGAACCCGCGTAGCTCGATCTTCTGCCCGTCCTTCAACGATCGCACGATCGCGTCGAAGACCGTGTCGACGATCGACTCCGCCTGCTTCTTCGTGACGTCGGTCGCAACGGCGACGCGCTCGATCAGTTCCGCCTTCGTCATATCCGTCCTCGCTGCAAAGCCCGGCCGCCGTGCCGAGCGGTCCGGCTACGTCTCCGAGGTCCCCGGGGATGGATCGTCCGACTTCTTGCGCGAGCGCCTCTTGCGGGCGGGCGCGGGCTCTGCCGGCGCCGCGGGCGGGGCGGCCGCCGCTTCGGCGGGGGCGCCTGTTTCCGCC
>JBOGJK010000768.1:0-5899 GCA_050745345.1 Thermoanaerobaculia bacterium | reverse complement strand
GCGTCTGGCTGACTCGCGCGGCTGCTTTTCCGAGCAGCCGGTTCAACAGGCTCGATTTCCCGACGTTGGACCGGCCCACCAGAGCGATGACGGGCGCCGGATCGTCCGGAAAGTCCTCGCGGCGGTGGACCGCCGCGACGCGCTCGCCCCGGCGGGGCTTGCTCTTCCGGGCGGGTCTTCCCCGCCGTTCAATGAGCGACCGTGCCTCCTTCGGCCGGTTTCGCGTCGGCGGGGAGGCTCGTGGCGGCTGCAGGGACCCCCTCCAGCGCCACCTTGATCACCTCATCCATGTTCGAGACGAGGTGAAATTCCATCTCCGTCCGGATCTCGTCGGGCAGGTCGTCCAGGTCCTTGTCGTTCTCCGTCGACAGGACAATGGTGCGGATGCCCGCCCGATAGGCCGCCAGGACCTTGTCCTTGATCCCGCCCACGGGCAGGACCTTGCCGCGCAGCGTGATCTCCCCCGTCATCGCGACGTCCTTCAAGACCGGGATCTTCGTCACGGCCGAGAAGAGGGAGACGGCCATCGTGATGCCGGCCGAGGGGCCGTCCTTGGGGATCGCGCCTTCCGGCACGTGGATGTGGATGTCGAACCTCTCGTGGAAGTTCGGGTCCGCGTCGTACATCTCGGCGCGGCTGCGCACGTAGGAGACCGCCGCCCGCGCCGACTCCTGCATCACCTCGCCGAGCGAGCCGGTGAGCGTCAGGTTCCCCTTGCCTTTGAGCAGCGACGTCTCGGTCATCAGGATCTCGCCGCCCGCTTCGGTCCAGGCCAGGCCCGTGGCGATGCCCACCTCGGAGGTCTCCCCCTTGCGCCGATTGCGGAACCGGGGCTTGCCCAGGAACTCGCGCAGGTTCTCCGGCGTGATCTTGACCGGCGTCTCGACGCTCTTCTGCACGATCTTGCGCGCCACCTTGCGGCAGACGCTGCCGATCTCGCGCTCGAGGTTGCGCACGCCCGCCTCGCGCGTGTAGTTGGTCGTCATCGCGAGAATCGTGTCGTCGGAGAACTCTACCTGCCCGGCCTTCAGGCCGTTCGCCTCGCGCTGCTTGGCCACGAGGAACTGCCGCGCGATCGAGATCTTCTCGTTGGGCGTGTAGCCGGAGAGCGGGATCAGCTCCATCCGGTCCTTCAAGGCCGGCGGGATCGGATCCGCGATATTGGCCGTCGCGATGAACATGACCTTCGAGAGGTTGTACTCCACGTCCAGGTAGTGGTCCAGGAACGAGTGGTTCTGCTCCGGGTCCAGTACCTCGAGCAGCGCCGAGGCCGGGTCGCCGCGGAAGTCCGAGGACATCTTGTCCACCTCGTCCAGCAGGAAGACGGGGTTGACGGTGCCCGCCTTCTTCATCATCTGGACGATCTGCCCCGGGAAGGCGCCGATGGAGGTGCGCCGGTGGCCGCGGATCTCCGCCTCGTCGCGCACGCCGCCCAGGGAGAGCCGCACGAACTTGCGGTTGAGCGACCGCGCGATCGACTTGGCGAGCGAGGTCTTCCCGACGCCGGGCGGCCCCACGAAGCAGATGATCGAGCCCTTCGTCTTCTGGACGAGCTGGCGCACCGCCAGGAACTCCAGGATCCGCTCCTTGACCTTCTCCAGGCCGTAGTGGTCCTCGTTCAGGATCTTTTCGGCGCGGGAGATGTCCCTGGACTCCCGGGACGCCTTCTTCCAGGGGACCCCGACGAGCCAGTCGATGTAGTTGCGCGAGACCGTGGCCTCGGCCGAGACGGGGGGCATGGCCTCCAGGCGCTTCAACTCCGTCTCCGCCTTCTCCCGCACCTCCTTCGGCATCCCGGAGGAGGCGATCTTCTTTTTCAGCTCCTCGAGCTCGTCGCCGCGGTCGTCCTTGCGCCCGAGCTCCTGGTGAATGGCCTTGATCTTCTCGTTGAGGTAGTACTCCTTCTGCGCCTTCTCCATCTGCTTCTTGACCTTGTTGTTGATCCGGCGGTCGATGTTGACCTTTTCGACCTCGATCTCCAGCAGGTCCTGGAGCTTCTGGAGCTGCTCGTAGACGTTGTCCGCCTCGAGCAGCGTCTGCTTCTCGCCCGTCGAGACCGCCAGGTGGGCCGAGAGCGTGTCGGCGAAGCGCTCCGGCTCCTCGGTCCGCAGGGACGCCGCGATGCTCTCGAAGGCCAGGTGGTGCGAGAGCTTGGCGTATTGCTCGAAGAGGCCGAGCACCTTGGCCATGTACTCCTTCAACTCCGCCGGGTCGGCCGGCCGGGCGGCCGCGGGCCGGACCGTGACGGCCAGGTACTCTGCCCGCTCCTCGAACGCCTCGATACGCCCGCGCCGCTGCCCCTCGACCATCACTTTGATGTGGCCGTTGGGGAGCTTCAGCGACTGGGCGACCGCGGCGACGACGCCGACCGTGTAGATGTCGGAGGCCTTCGGCTCGTCCAGCTGCGGGTCCTTCTGGGCCGCGAGGAAGAGGCGCTTGGTCGGCGAGGCGAGGGCCGCCTCCAGCGCGCGGATCGAGGACTCCCGCCCCACCACGAAGGGGGCCATCATGTGGGGGAAGACCACCATGTCCCGCAGCGGGACGAGCGGGAGCGTCTCCACCTGGTGGCTCGTGCTTTCCGGCGATTTCATGAGTTCGGGCTTCCTTCGGATTCTCGGCGCGGGGCGCGGCGGCCGAGGGCCGCGGGCCTCCTATCCCGCCTTGCGCAGGATCGTGATCGGGTTCGTGTGATGCTTGACCACGTCCCGCGTGATGACGCACTCCTCGATGTCGTCGTCGGAGGGGATCTGGTACATGACGTCGAGCATCAGGTCCTCGATGATGATCTTGAGGCCCCGGGCGCCGACGTTGCGGGACAGCGCATCCTCGGCGATGGCCTCGATCGCATCATCCGTGAAACGCAGCTGGACGTTCTCGAATTCCAGCATGGTCTGATACTGCTTGACGAGCGAGTTCTTCGGCTCCTTGAGGATCTCGACCAGGGCCGACTGGTCGAGCTCGGAGAGGGTCGCCACGACCGGGAGCCTCCCCACGAACTCCGGGATCATTCCGTACTTGATCAGGTCCTCCGGGTGGACCTTCTCCAGCAGGACGCTCGTCCGCTTCTCCTTCTTCGTCGTGATCTTGGCGCCGAAGCCCATCGTCTTCTCGGTCATGCGGCGGCTGATGATGTCCTCCAGGCCCACGAAGGCGCCGCCGCAGAGGAAGAGGATGTTGGTCGTGTCGATCTGGATGAACTCCTGGTGCGGATGCTTGCGCCCCCCCTGGGGCGGGACGTTGGCGACCGTGCCCTCCAGGATCTTGAGCAACGCCTGCTGAACGCCCTCCCCGGAGACGTCGCGCGTGATCGAAGGGTTTTCCCCTTTTCGGGCGATCTTGTCCACCTCGTCGATGTAGACGATGCCCCGCTCCGTCTTGTCCTTGTCGTTGCCGGCGGCCTGATAGAGCTTCAGGATGATGTTCTCGACGTCCTCGCCGACGTAGCCCGCCTCGGTCAGCGTCGTGGCGTCCACGATCGTGAAGGGCACGGAGAGCAGCTTCGCCAGAGTCTGGGCGAGCAGGGTCTTGCCGGTGCCGGTCGGGCCGATCAGCAGGATGTTGGACTTCTGGAGCTCCACGTCCTGGAGCTTGCGGTTTTTCTCCAGGTAGTCGATGCGCTTGTAGTGGTTGTAGACGGCGACGGCGAGCTTCTTCTTCGCCTGCTCCTGACCGATGACGTAGCTGTCGAGGAATTCCTTGATTTCCTTGGGCTTCGGGAGCTTGGTCTCCGGGGCCTGGGTCTCGAGCACCCGGTCTTCGGCGATGATGTCGAGGCAGATGTCGACGCACTCGTCGCAGATGTAGACCGTCGGACCGGCGATCAGCTTCTTGACGTCCCTCTGGCTCTTGTTGCAGAAGGAGCAACGAAGCACATCGCCGTTTCCGGTTTTCTTCGACATTCAGCCTCCGGGGGGACTCCCTGAATTCTAGGGGAGGCCTCCGGACCCGTCAACGGGCCCTCGACCCATCGTCCCGACTCTAGCACACCACACTCCGAGAAACGTGCCGTGCCGACCCCTATTCCCGCATGCGTTTCCGGGCGTATGGGCACGAAAGTGGAATGCGCCCGGCGGTGTCAACTTTTTGCACTCCACAACACGTGCCAGGCGAGCACGCGCACGTCGCTCTTTTCGATCGGAAGGCGCGCGGTCTCGCGGCGCGCCGCCTCGCTCTCCAGCCGCGCGCGCTCCGACGCGATTTCGCCCTCGAGCTCGGCGCGAAGGGCGTCGCGCTCGCGCGTCCACGCCGCGATCTTCTCCTCCGACTCCCGGACGTCCTCCGCAGCCCGCTGGATGCGCCCGAAGGCTCGCCCTCCCGCCCGCCCCGCGCTCCCGATCGAGCGCTTGCCGCCGCCGAAGAACGTCCCGAGGACGCTCGCGCCGACGTCGATGGCGCTGTAGGTCCTGGCCCGCGACTGCTCGGCCCGGTCCCGCTCGAGCTCGCGGGTCTCCTCCGCGATCTGCCGCTCGAGGGTCGCGATGCGGCACTCGCGCGGGCCGCGCAGCTTCGACAGCCACTTGCCGGCTTCCGCCTCGGCGGCGGCCGCGACGCGGGAGGCGAAGGGCGCCTCGCTCTCCCCCGGCTGGCGCGCGAGCCCGAGCGCCGGGACCGTCTCGAGCGTGAAGCCCTCGGCGCGGACCAGGTCCTTGGCCGCGCGCTCGAGCGCCGGGGCAGCGTTGCCCTTCGTCGCCCAGGCCGGAAGCGGCCCGTAGGTCGCTCCCGCGGGAGGCGACGAGGGCCACTCGTCGAGCCGGGTGCGGCCATCCGAGACGGCAACGGGTGCCGCCCCCGAGCCGAACCGGACCAGGAGCCGCTGCGATCCCGCGACCGCCGGCCGCTGGCGCGAGATCCTCGCCTCGAGGAGCGCCGCGACTTCTCCCGAAAGGCCCGCGCCCGGAGGCAGGTCGCGCTCGTAACGCGGCTGGAAGACGGGGTCGAGGGCGGGAGGGACCGGCGCCCCGGCCTCGCTCACGGAGGGCGCGGCCGCTTCGCCCGGCGGCGCCGCGGCCGGCGCGGAGGCGGAAGCGGCGGTCGGCTCGGCGAACTGCCGCGTCAGCTCCGGCACCTGCCGCAGAGTCAGGGGTCCGCGCAGATACGCGCGAGCCCAGCGCGACTCGAAGACCACGGGCCCGCCCGAGCGGTGGACGTCGTGCAGCAGGAAGCGCCGCTTCTCGAGGCCCGAGAGCGCGCGGTCCGCCTCGGCGCGCGACATGCCGAGTCCCGCCCCCTCCAGGCCGTCGAGCAGGCGCTCCTTGTCCCGCTCGGCCTGGAGCCTTCCCACGAGCCAGGTGCCCGTGTTGGAGAGCGCCTTGTAGTCGAGGTCGACCGGGTTCTGCGTCACGACGAGGACTCCGATGCCGAAGGCGCGCGCCTGTTTCAGCAGCGAGAGCAGCGGCCGCTTCGAGGGGGGCTCGGCGACCGGCGGCAGGTAGCCGAAGATCTCGTCGAAGTAGAGCAGGGTCTTCAGGCCGCTCGAGCCCGGCTGCGTGCGCGTCCAGGCCCAGAAGCGCTCGAGGAAGCGGGTCACGAAGAACATCCGCTCCCGGTCGTCCAGGTGCGCGAGGTAGAAGAGGTTGCAGGCGGGGCGCCCGGAGGCGTCGCGCAGGAGGCGGCCAGGCTCGAGCAGCTCGCCGGTCCGCCAGGTGTCGAAGTCGGGTGAGGAGAGGACGTTGTTCAAGGCGAGAGCCAGCTCTCGGCGCCTGCCGCGCGGCAGCACTGCCTCCAGGTCCATCGCGCCGACCCGGTCGAAGGGGGGGTTCTCGGCGAGCGCAACGAGACCGGCCAGATCCACCGCCTTCCCCTCCCGCCAGCGCGCCTCCAGGACCCGCGCGAGCAGGATGTGCCGTGGATCGGAGACCGGGTCGGCCTCGATGCCCGCCAGCCCCAGCAGCCCCGACAC
>JBOGJK010000767.1:0-8848 GCA_050745345.1 Thermoanaerobaculia bacterium | reverse complement strand
GTACATGAGCGCGG
Source organism: Thermoanaerobaculia bacterium (assembly GCA_050745345.1). GTDB lineage: Bacteria > Acidobacteriota > Thermoanaerobaculia > UBA5066 > Gp7-AA6 > DATBFU01. Next base: position 8,834 of record JBOGJK010000767.1, on the reverse strand, counting down.
ACACCGGCCGCGACGGCTCGATCGTCTTCGAGCTGAAGTCGGGCGGCAAACCGACGGCGCACGGCGACGTGCTCATGTGGCCCAAGGGCTCGAAAAATCCGGTCGCCCCCTCGGAGGCCAAGGCGCTGCCCGAGGATCAGCTCAAGACGATGCCGCAAATCCTCAACATCAACTTCGTCCAGTCCGAGGGCGGATACGTCAACGGGACGATCGACCCCTATACGGATCCCGACTGCAACTGCCTGGTCCGCACGACCTTCGGGGGCTCCATCGACGGGGACGTCATCATCGGCGAGTTCACGATCGAGCGGGTCGACCAGCCGGGCAAGGCCGCCAAGGGCAACTGGAAGGTCACGCGCCAGAAGGCCTGAGCCGTACGTGATCACGCTCGATCGCTTCATCCTCGAGCGGGAGCAGGCCCATCCCGGCGCGACGGGCGAGCTGTCGCTCCTGCTGATGCGGTTCGGCGTCGCGGGCAAACGCATCGCGCGGGAGCTCGCGGTGGCGGGGCTTCGCGGGGCGCACGGCTCCGCCGGAAACGCGAACGTCCAGGGCGAGGAGCAGAAGAAGCTCGACGTCATCGCCAACGAGATCCTGCTCGAGACCTTCGACTACGGCGGGCTCGTGGTGCTCGCCGCCTCCGAGGAGCTGGAGGCCCCCTACGTCTACGCCCGCAACGAGCGAAACGGCCGTTACGCGGTCCTCTTCGACCCGATGGACGGCTCTTCCAACATCGACGTCAACGGCACGCTCGGCACCATCTTCTCGATCCGCCGCCGCCGCGAGGGAGAGCAGAGCGACCTGCTGCGCTCGGGACGCGAGCAGGTGATCGCCGGGTACATCCTCTTCGGGCCCGCGGTGCTTCTGGTCTACACGGACGGGGCAGGCGTGCACCTCTTCACGCTCGACCCTTCGATCGGCGAGTTCCTGCTGACCTCCGAGTCGCTCCGCATGCCCGAGCGCGGCCGCGGCTATGCCGTCAACGAGGGGCGCTCGCGCGGCTGGAGGCCCGAAGTGCGGGCCTTCGTCGAGTACCTGAAGGAGGATGACCCCGCGACCGGCCGGCCCTACTCGACGCGCTACTCGGCTTCGCTGGTCGGCGATGTGCACCGGATCCTGCTCGAAGGAGGCATCTACCTCTATCCCGCCCACACCGGCAGGGATGGTAAGCCTCAGGGCAAGCTGCGTCTGCTCTACGAGTGCGCGCCGCTCGCTTTCGTCGTCGAGAAGGCGGGCGGCGGCGCCACGACCGGCACGCAGCGCGTCCTCGACGTCGTTCCGGACACTCTCCACGCGCGGGTCCCGCTGGCGATCGGGAGCCGCACGGAGGTGGAGCTGTACGAGCGGTTCCTGCGCGGCGCCGGAGCGTGACGGCTCGCGCAGATCGCGTTTGCCTCAGATCCAGCGCCAGAGCCAGCTCTTTTCGAAGAGCACCTTCGACCAGTGCCAGCGCCGCCCGGGCGCCTTCATCCGGACCTCGGGCGTCGGCTCGGCATAGAAGTTCCCGGTTCCGAGGGCGGCCCTTCCATTCCCGATCTCGACGAAGCACGCTCCCTCGCCCTGGAAGGCGGCGGGCCTGCCCTTGCCGGAGATCGCCCGGGCGATGTTGCGCGCGACGACCTCGGCCTCCCCGTGGGCGAAGACTCCCGCCTTCGGCAGGGGCTTTCCGAGCTTCAGGGGAATCGTCGTGACGTCCCCGACGGCGTAGACGCTCGGGAACCGGGTCTCGAGGGTGTGCCGATCCACCGGGATCCAGCCGCTTTCGTCGGTGAGCCCGGCCTCGCGCACGACATGGGGAGCGCGGTGGAGCGGCACGTAGGCCAGAAGATCGAAATCCGCCTGGGTCCCGTCGGCGAATCGGAGGAGCCTCGCGGCGGGGTCCACGGAGGCGATCTGATGGCCGGGGTGGTACGCGATGCCTCTGTCTTCGACCATCCGGCGCACCGCGGCCGATACCTCCGGGCCCGCCACACCCATGGGGCCGGGCTCCGCGGCGTAGAGATCGATCTGAATGCGGTCCCGCACGCCGCGGGAGTCGAGCTCCGACGCGAGCAGCATCGCGGCCTCGTAGGGCGCGGCGGGGCACTTGTAGGCGGGAGCCGCCGTCAGGATCACCAGGCGCCCCGAGCGAAAGGCGGCGAGCGCCCTCTCGAGCGACTGCGCACCTTCGAGGGTATAGAAGGAATGGCCCGCTTCGGCCAGGCCCGGCACGGCCTCGGGAGCCAGCTCGGCGCCGAGCGCGATCACCAGATAGTCCGCGGCGAGGGAGGCGCCGTCCACTTCCACGCGGCGGCCGAGGGGGTCGATGGACCGGACCGTCCCCTCGATCACTTCGATCCCCTTGCGCTCGAGCCGGGCGAGGGGCCGCACGATCTGCTCCGGCCTCCGGTGACCCGTCATCAGCCACAGCAGCGAGGGGGCGAAGAGATATTCGCGCTGGCGGTCGACGAGGATGATGCGATGCCGAGGGGCGAGCGCCTTTCGAAGAGTCCTGGCGGCGACGAGCCCTCCCACGCCTCCGCCCAGGATCAGAATGGTCGCCGGTTGCTTCATCGCGGTTCTCCTCCGTTCGAGCCGGTCAGAAGACCAGCACGCGGTCGGCCTGCAGGGTCCAGTCGGTGAGCTCCTCGAGCGTGCTCCGGCGCGTCCCCTCCGAGAGATCCAGATCCGCGATGCCACGGGCGTCCATGCACGTGCCGCAGACTCCCACCTCGCCGCCCCGGCGCACGACGTTTCGCACCATCACCTCCAGGTTGTAGTAGCCCTGGGGCACCTTCTGCCCGGACTTGGCGCACGAGGCGGCGTCTCCGATCAGGAAGACGCGCACCTGCTCCCCCTCGCGCTTGGCAAGAGAGCCCGCCAAGCGCAGGCCGTTGTAAGCCCGTTCGGTCCCGTAGGGAGCGTCGTTGACGATCAAGAGAGTCTTGCTCATGGTTCCTCCTGAGAGGGGGCTTCCTGCCGCCGCGTGGCGGGCGAAAGGGAGGGCTCCTCGCCGGCCACCAGGGGATATCCCCGCAAGCGCCACTCCGGCACGCCGTCCTCGAACCGCAAGGCCTTCCGCCCGTGGGTCCGCAGGATCCCGACGGCCTCCACCGCGAGCACGCAGTAGGGCCCGCGACAGTAGGCCACGATCTGGCCGTCGCGCGGAAGCTCGGAGAGGCGCTTCTTGAGCTCCGACAGGGGCACCGAAATCGCCCCGGGGATGTGACCCGCGCGGTATTCCTCGACGGGCCGCACGTCGAGCAGCGTGACCTCCCGCCGGCGGACGCGCTGCGCGAGCGTCTCCTGGTCGATGCGCTCGAGGCCTTCCCGGCCCGCCAGGAACTGGCGGGTGACCCGCTCGACCTCCGCCAGCCGCGCCTGCCCGAGCTTCCGAAGGGCGATCAGGAACTCGGCCACTTCGTGCCCGGCCAGGCGGTAGGTGACGAAGGGACCGGACTTCTCGGAGTCGAGCAGGGCGGCGCCCTTCAGGACCTGAAGGTGCCGGGAAGTATTGGCCACACTCATTCCCGTCAGACCGGCGAGGGCCTCGACAGTCCGGGGGCTCTGGGCCAGCAAGTCCATCAGCTCGATCCGCTTCGGGCTGGCCGCGGCCTTGGCCAGACGGGCGAACTGCTCCCAGATGGCGTTCTTGAAACGGCGGTTAGTGACGGCGTGGTCCATAGTTCAACTATTCAATTGAATACTATACCAGCTCCGTTTCATTCCCAGCCAGGCTGCTTTTCGATGCGTCTGCCCGAAGGTCCTTCCAAGAAAGGACTTGTCCGCGCGGGCCGGAACCGGTAGTTAGGGTCCTGCTTGCGTTATCGGCAGCATCCCCTGGCGCCGCCGCTCTCTCGCTTCGTCGAGTGCGTCTGGTTCCTGCGATCGGACGGGGGTGGAGCGGGAGCCGGGCCCGAGCGTATCGTTCCCGACGGCTGCCCGGAGCTCGTCTTGCAGCTCGCGAGTCCCTGCCGCGCCTCCCGGGACGGCGAGCCCCCGGCGCTCCAGCCGATGGCCCTGCTCGCGGGTCCGCTCACATCGAGCCTTCTCGTCGAGCCCGCGGGCCCGGTCGACACACTGGGGATTCGCTTCCGCCCCGGCGGCCTCGCTCCGTTTCTCCCGATTCCCGTCGACGAGCTGGTGGACCGCCAGGTCCCGCTCGAGGATCTTTTCGGGCGGGACGCGGCGCTGCTGGCGGAGTGCGTGCGTGCGGCTCCGGACGACGCGCGGCGCCTCGCCGCCGCAGCGCGCTTCCTCTCGGCGCGGCTGCCGGAACCGGACGCACCCCGGCGGCCGGTCGAGGTCGCGATCGGCCGGATGCTCCGCCGGCGGGGGCCGGTCTCGATCGAGCGCCTCTCCTGCGACCTCGGGATCAGCCGCCGGCACCTCGAGCGCTCGTTTCGGCGCGAGACGGGCATGACGGCGATGCAGCTCGGCCGCGTGATCCGCTTCCAGAGCGTCTTTCGGGAGCTATCGCGCGGGGGCACCGACTGGGTCGGCGTCGCGCTCGGCTGCGGCTACTACGACCAGCCGCACCTGATCCGCGACTTCCGCGAGCTCGCCGGGCAGGCGCCGGGAGCCTTCCTGCGCGAGGACGGCGCTTTCGGGAAGGTGTTTCTGTCGCCCGAGCGCCTCGAGCGCTTCTTTTCCTGACTTCGGGTCGCATCCGTCCAAGACATCGCCCGCCCCGCCGCTTAGGCTTCGATCGAGGAGGCAATCATGGCCAGGACGTTCTGGGCGTTCGTGGTTGCGGCAATGGCTCTGGGCGCCGCGCCCCCGGCGGATCCGCTTGCCGGGCTCGCCTGGCTCGCGGGCGACTGGTTCGGGACGGCCGACGGGATCGAGATGGAGGAGCGCTGGACCGAGCCCCGCGGCGGACTGATGCTCGGCGTCCACCGCGACGTCAAGGGCGCCAAAGCGGTCTCCTTCGAGTTCCTCCGGATCGAGAGCACCCCGCAGGGGATCGCCTACCTGTCGAGCCCCGGCGGAAGGCCCGCCACCCCGTTCCGGCTCGTGGAGTCGAAGGGCCGGCGCGTCGTCTTCGAGAACCCGTCGCACGACTTCCCCAAGAGGATCCTCTACTGGCTGGGCGAGGACGGCTCCCTCCACGCCCGCATCGAGGGAGACCCTGGCGACAAGGAACAGGCGATGGAGTGGACCTGGCGCAAGGGCCGATTCTGAGCCCGGTTTGGCGTCAGCGGCGGCGGCGCGTGAACATCTCCTGATGCTTGCGCCACGTCCGGCCCCCGTCTGGCGAGGATTCGGCGCGCCAGTGGAAGGAGTCGCGCGCGTAGACGACCTCATTGGACGCATGTGCCGATCGCACGGATACGACGCCGCTTTGCCCGGGGCCGCCGGGGCCTCCGTGAGGATCCGCGGCACGCGCCGGAGCGAGAGCGGCCAAGAGGAACGCCGCCAGCGGCATCATCCATCGGCGACTGGCCACGTTCACTTCGTTTCGAACTCTGCCGGAGACCCCCCGATCATGAGACCGGAAGGGCGCCGAGGGTGAGGCACTTCCGTGCCGGCAGGCAAAGAGCCCCGCTTCCGCGGGGCTCTTTTTGCGACTCACCTCGCCGGGCTGCTCGCTTCCGAGGCGAGCCGGCCGGCTCTTGATGGTACCGCGCTTAAGCGCTAAAGCTCTTCCCGCAACCGCAGCCGCCGGTCGAGTTGGGGTTCTCGACGGAGAACCCGGCGCCCCGGAAGTCCTCGACGTAGTTGAGCGTCGAGCCCTTCAGGTGGGTCACGCTCTGCGGGTCGACGACCACAGTGATCCCTCCCTGCTCGAGCACGTTGTCGTCGGCGCGCTTCTCGTCGAAGGTGAACCCGTACTGGAAGCCGGAGCAGCCGCCTCCCTGGATGAAGACCCGCAGGGGCTTGTTCTCGGAGTCCGGCATCGTCCTGGCGAAATGCTTCACCTTCTCGATGGCGGCGTCGGTCAGAACCAGAAGCGGCGTCGCCTCCGTGATCGGCGTCGGGGTGCTCGATTCGAGGGTCGAAGACATCGGATCTCCTTCCGTTCCAGAGAGCCTTGAAAACCGGAATCCCATCGGGGCAATTCCGGGGCGATTATCCAGCGTGCGCGGCCGGGTGTCAAATTCCGGTCAGTTTTTCAACCGCCTGCGACGCTTTCTTGGCCTTTTCCGAGGCGGTTGCCAGAAGCCGGTCGATTGTCTCCCATGCCGAGGCGACCTGCTCGGGCCGGGCGACGAAGGACACGCGGCCCGGGTCGAGCTGGAAGTCCTCGAATCCCGGCATCGCCTCCATCTCCCATGCCTGCCGGAACCTGCGGGCCTCCTGGTCGAGTAGGAGCCGGTTGAAGACGCCGATGCCGAGCCTCGACTGCTTCACCTCGAAGACCGATTTCGAGTCGATTCGAACCGCCCCGGGGGCAACTTTCCCGCTACCCACGCCGATTTCAACAGCAAGCCATGTGCCACTATTCCAAGGGCTTCTTACCACTGTCTACCACAAGATCTGGTATTTCTTCTTGACTCGTCCTCACCCGGGTTTTAGGCTGATTCGTAACGCTGGCAGCTTGCCTGCGATCTTGCCTTGAACTGAGGCTTTTGGAAGTGTGGGGCGGAGCATTTTTCTCCGCGGAAGGGGGAGCGAAGGGATGAGCGCGACGGAAAAGGAGACCCGTGGCGGCGCGGCCAGGACGGAGCAGGAGGCCCGAACAGGCCTGCGGGGACTGACCTTCCAGCGCGTTTATTCGGACCCCTCGGTATCTCCCTACGAAGCCGTCGAGTGGGAGCTTCGCACCGCGGCGATCACCTCCGAAAAGGGGGAGACGATCTTCGAGCAGAAGAACGTCGAGGTCCCGAAATCCTGGTCGCAGACGGCGACCAACATCGTCGCGCAGAAGTATTTTCACGGCCGCGTCGGCTCGCCCGAGCGCGAGAGCTCTGTGAAGCAGCTGATCGAGCGCGTCGCCGCCACGATCACCGGCTACGGCGAAAAGGGCCGGTACTTCAAGACCGCCGCCGACCGCGACGCCTTCCACGACGAGCTCGCGGCGATCCTGCTCAACCAGGTCGCTTCCTTCAACTCGCCCGTCTGGTTCAACGTCGGCATCGATGCGAAGCCGCAGGGCTCCGCCTGCTTCATCAACTCCTGCGGCGACTCGATGGGCTCCATCCTCGATCTGGCCAAGACCGAGGGGATGCTCTTCAAGTACGGCTCGGGCACGGGATCCAACCTCTCCAAGATCCGCGGCTCGCACGAGGGGCTCTCCTCGGGCGGCACGGCGTCGGGCCCGCTCTCCTTCATGAAGGGGTACGACTCCTTCGCCGGCGCGATCAAGTCGGGCGGGAAGACCCGCCGCGCCGCGAAGATGGTGATCCTGAACATCGATCACCCCGACATCGAGGACTTCATCCTCTCCAAGGCCAGCGAGGAGAAGAAGGCCTGGGCCTTGATCGACGCCGGCTACGACGGCTCCTTCAACGGCGAGGCCTACGCGTCGATCTTCTACCAGAACGCCAACCACTCCGTGCGCGTGACCGACGAGTTCATGGAAGCGGTCGAGAAGGACGGCGACTGGTGGACCAAGGAGGTCCTGACCGGAGCGCCCCACCGCAAGTTCAAGGCGCGCGACCTGTTGGCGAAGATCGCCGAAGCCGCCTGGGTCTGCGGCGACCCCGGCATGCAGTACGACACGACGACGAACAAGTGGAATCCGGTGAAAAACTCGGATCGCATCAACGCATCCAACCCCTGTAGCGAATTTGTTTTCATCGATGACACCGCGTGCAATCTGGCCTCACTTAACCTCCTTAAGTTCTATAACTTGGAGGATGGCTCCTTCGATGTCGAGAGCTTCCGTCACGCCGTGGGCATCGTGATCAGCGCCCAGGAAATGCTCGTCGGCAACTGCTCCTATCCGACGCCGGCGATCGAGAAGAACTCGCACGACTTCCGCCCTCTCGGTCTGGGATACGCGAACCTCGGCGCGCTCCTGATGGCTGCCGGGATTCCCTACGACTCGGAAGAGGGGCGCGCCTACGCGGCGGCGATCACTTCACTGATGACCAGTGAGGCGTACCTCCAGTCGTCCAGGACTGCCGCCGAGGTCGCCCCCTTCGCCGCCTACCCGCGCAACCGCGAACCGTTTCTCGAAGTCATCGGCATGCACCGCGATGCGGCGTATCAGGCGCCCACGAAAGGTGTGCCGGCCGAACTCGCCAAAGCCCACAAGACCGTCTGGGATGCCGCACTGGAATCGGGCAAGGCGCACGGCTACAAGAACGCGCAGGCGACCGTGCTCGCCCCGACCGGCACGATCGGCTTCATGATGGATTGCGACACGACCGGGGTCGAGCCCGACCTGGCGCTCGTCAAGTACAAGAAGCTCGTCGGCGGCGGCACGATCAAGATCGTCAACAACACGGTGCCGCTGGCGCTGCGGGGCCTTGGCTACAGCGAGTCCGAGATCAACGCGATCGTCGACTACGTCGACGAGAAGGGAACCATCGAGAGAGCGCCCGGCTTCAAGCCGGAGCACCTGCCCGTCTTCGACTGCGCTTTCCGCGCGTTGAACGGCACCCGGTCGATCCACTACATGGGGCACGTCAAGATGATGGGCGCCGTGCAGCCGTTCCTCTCCGGCGCGATCTCGAAGACCGTCAACCTGCCGCCCGACGCCTCGCCCGAGGAGATCGCCGGCGTGTACATGGACGGCTGGAAGCAGGGCCTGAAGGCGATCGCGATCTACCGCGACGGCTGCAAGCGGACGCAGCCGCTGAACACCGCGGCCTCCCGCTCCGACTCGAAGAGTCCCGAGAAGCGGACGTCCCTCGAATACATTGGAAAGGCTATCGTGCCCGTACCCGCCCCCTATCGCCGCAAGC
>JBOGJK010000766.1:0-3935 GCA_050745345.1 Thermoanaerobaculia bacterium | reverse complement strand
CTGCTCGCCCACTGGGTCGAGCAGGGGGCGCTCGCGGCCGAGACGTCCTGAAAGCGCGTCCGGCGGCCGGGGCGTCTGGCTACAGGAGCCTCTTCGAGTAATTCCCTGCTGCGCGCGGCGATGCTCTCGCTGCGAGCGGAAATGCCCGACCGGTTGTGCGGCCTCGCCCCCGCTACGCCTCCGCCCGGTCTGCGGTCCCGCTCTCGCGTCGGCCTGCTCGCGCTCGCGACGGGCCTTCCTCGGACAGGCTCCCTTGGCTAACGGCGCCGGCTCTTCCTCTTGGTCCGGCCGAAAGAGTCCTCGGAGGCGGGCCGGGGCGAGGCGGGGCGCGGGGTCTGCCCGCGGGGGCCGCCGTGCGAAGCAGGGCGGCGAAAGTGAGGCGCCCTGGGGGCCGAGGCGACGGGGCCGGCGCGAAGCAGGTCCTCGGTGGGCCACTGCGCCGGGATCTTGCGGCCGATCCGCTTCTCGATGGCGTCGAGGGAGAAGACGTAGTCCTCGCAGGCGAAGGACACGGCATCACCTTCCAACCCGGCGCGGGCCGTCCGGCCGATCCGGTGCACGTAGTCCTCCGCGTCCTCCGGCAGATCGTAATTGATGACGTGCGAGACGGCCTCGATGTGAAGGCCGCGCGAGGCCACGTCGGTGGCGACCAGAACCGCGAGCTTGCCGTCCTTGAAGTCGTTCAGGATCTTCAACCTTCTTTCTTGTGGCACGTCTCCCGCCAGGGCTCGCGTCGGGTACCCGTTGGCCGTGAGCCCGCGGACGAGCTCGGCGGCCGTCGTGCGCCGGTTGACGAAGATCAAGACGCGCTGGCCGCCCTCTCGTTCGAGCAACCCGAGCAGCAGCCGGAACTTCTCGGTCGAAGAGACGTGGTAGAGGACCTCCCGGATGCCGCGGGCGAGCACATGCTCGGGCTCGATCTCGATCTTTTCGGCGTTGTTGGTGTGCTCGTACGCCAGCTCCATGACTCGCAACGAGAGTGTCGCCGAGAAGAGCATGCTCTGGCGCCTGTGATACGGCGGGCAGCGGCGCAGGATGCGCCTCAGGTCGCGGATGAACCCCATGTCGAACATCCGGTCCGCCTCGTCGATGACGAGGATCTCGACGTCGCGGAAGGTGGTCGCGCCCTGCTGCTCGTAGTCGAGCAGCCTGCCGGGCGTGCCGACGAGCAGGTCGGGCGCCTTGCGGACGGCGTCGCGCTGCCGGTGGTAGTCGATCCCGCCGAAGACGGCCAGCGCGTCGAGCCCCGTGTGCCGTCCGAGAAGCGCCGCATCGTCGCGGATCTGGACGACGAGCTCGCGGGTGGGCGCGACGACCAGAGCGCGCGGCCCGCGGGCGGGTCCGGGGCGCCGCCGCCGCAGGAGGCGCGTGAAGATCGTGACCAGAAAGGCGGCGGTCTTCCCCGTGCCCGTCTGCGCCTGGCCGGCGACGTCGCGCCCCGCGAGCGCGATCGGAAGGACCTTCTCCTGGATCGGGGTGGCGAAGACGAATCCCGCCTCCGCGATCCCCCAGTGGACCTCGTCCGGCAGGTCGTAGGAGGCGAGAAGCGTGTCGGTGAGGTGGCGGCTGGCCGAATCGGGGATGGTCGTGGAAGCTTCCTCGCGCGAGATTGTCGTCGTCACCCAGGGATCTTAACAGTTCCCTCGGCCTCGACCGGCCTGCCCGCCGTGCCGACGAGCGGGGTGCCGGTAGCGCGCGCGAGGGTCAGCCCGATCGCCCGCTTCTCGGCGTGGCCAGCCGCCCCGGCCACCGGCACGAGCCGGCCGTCCGCCCGGGCGGCGAGGCGCCGGAACGCCCAGGTCCACCAGGGGGGAAGCGGCCTGTACGTCTCCCGCCACGCGGTGAGTTGCCGCCGGGGGATGATCCGCACACGGGTCCGCTCGAAAGCGGTCGTGCGGATCTCGATTGAGTCCGGCGTCACCTCGATGCGCTCCTCGGCGAAGGCCAGGGCGGCCAGGCCGAGCAGGGCGAAGGGGGTGGAGACCCCGACGGCGAGTGTCAGCGGGACAAGGATCTCGAGAGGAAGCTCCTCGAAGGCGCCGCGGCGCAGTCCCGTCTCCCACACGCGGGCCAGTCGCGCGCCTCCCACGAGCGCCGCGGCGAGGATCCCGGCGCCCGCTACCCCGAGCCGCCAGCGCGCTGCCCGTGTGCGCACGAGCGGGCGGATCTCGATCGAAACGCCACCCGCCGAAGGCTGCACGACGATCCGGGGCGAGCCCCCTTTGCTCAACGTTGCAATTGTATGATTCGGTTCGCGCCGGGACCGCCGGCCACGGAGGGTCGAACAGTGGTCAGGAAGAAGGAGAAGGCGAAGGCGGGCACGCGCGCGGGCCGCAAACGCGCCCGGAAGAAGACGACGGGGGTCAAGAGGTCGGTCGCGGCCCGCAAGTCGAGCAAGAGGACGCCCAAGAGCAAGCCTCGCAAGTCGACGAGGCGCGCCGCGACGGGCGGTGCCAGGGCCCGCAAACCGCGTGCAGGCAAGAGGATGGCCGCCGCCGGCAAGTCTTCGCTGGGAGGCGGGATGTACCGCAAGGGCGGCTGGAAGTCAGACAAGGAAAGCGTCCCGGAGTTCTCGCAGACCGACAACGTCGAGGCCCTCGCCGACGCTGCCGCAGAGGAGCTGGAACCCGACCTGCGAGACTCGAAGGAGGAGGACGCCGCCCAAGGCGCGCAGCCTGGAGCCGAAGAAGAGCCGGAGTGGTAGTATTGATGTAACCGGATCCCATTGCCGGGCTCTTGCCCGGCTTGGTCGAAAGGAGAAGGTCCTGAGCGATCAGGACCTTCTTTCTTTAAGAGGCCGGGCAAATCTCTTCGCTCCACCGCCAACTCCCTGCCGACCGGCCTCGCAAGAGGAGTTTCAAAGACAGCTCGGCGAGGCGAGCCGCAGAGCTCACCGCGGAATCGGCAGTGGTTTCCGGTTCTCGTCCAGATTGACGAAAGTCACTTCCGCTTCCGTGACCTTGACGGGCGCGGAGCCCCGCTCGTCGCGCTGTGAAACGACCTCGACGGAGACCGTGATCGAGGTGCGGCCGATCCGGACCAGACGCGTGTAGAAGCTGACGAGGTCGCCCACCTGCACGGGCTCGTGGAACACGACCTCCCGCATCGCGACGGTCACGATGAAGGAGGCGCCGTGCCGCTTGGCCTCGACGGCTGCGGCCTGGTCGATGTAGGAGAGGATGACGCCGCCGAAGATGGTTCCGTGCGCGTTGGTGTCCTTGGGCATCATGACGACGCGGATGGAGGGCTCGCGAGCGGCCGGCGACTGGCTCATTCCTTCTTCGGTCCGTAAGTCGTGAATCGTAAATCGTGAATCGTTAATGGGAGAGGCGATCGACTTCCATTCACGATTTACGATTCACGTCTCACGGCCTCCGGCTCGTCGGGATCTTCGGCGGGCCGTAGGAGACGCCGACGCGCACCACGACGCCGTCGGTCAGGTTGACGGTCATCGTGCCGTCGGCATAGTGATAGGTGCAGATCTCGTGGCGCGAGAGGCCCGCCGCGGAAGCGGAGAAGGAGGGCTTTCCGAGGGCTGCGAGCGCGTCCTTTTCCAGGCGGCCGGGGTCGATCTTTCGCCGGGCCTCGGTGAGCGTTCCGGGCAGGATCGGGGCGCCGACTCCGGTCAAGGCCTCGGCCTGCCGGTAGAGCCGCATCTCCCACCAGCGCGGCAGCCACAGCGCCGCGATTGTCGCGAGGAGGCCGCCCGCGAGCAGCAGATACAGGCCCTGGCGGGGCCGCTCGGCCGGCGGGCTCAGGAGTAGCTCCCGTCCTCGGCGGCCAGGTCGAAGAGGACTCGGGCGTCGAGCTCCACGGCGTCGCTCTCGAGCCGGCGCGCCGCGGCGGAGCCGTGCCTGCGCGCCTCCTGCGCGACCTCGGAAAGGGCCGCGCGGGCCGCGAGCGCCTCCTCGGCGCGACGGCGGCCGGCGGCCGAG
>JBOGJK010000765.1:0-3014 GCA_050745345.1 Thermoanaerobaculia bacterium | reverse complement strand
GCCTGGTTCTGGGTTGAGGCAGCGACGTGCCCCCGCACGGCGAGGGTCCGAGAGGAAGGCGTTGATCTCGGGCTCGCCCATCTCTGCGGGGTGGCGCTTGCGGTGGAAGAGGATGAAGCGGCGGATCCAGGCCACGTAGGCCTCCTCGGTGCGCAGGCTGTAGTGGCGCACGCGGATCGCCTCGCGCACCCGGTCGAGCAGGCGGGGCTGCCCGGGCTCGCCGGCCGGTGCGGGCCAGGGGCCGCGGGGCGGCGTCATCCTGATACCTATTTGTCGCGAGGGCTCGGGGTGTGGGAGCGCTTTCTGCCCTCCCCGTCGGGCAGGGAGGCCTTCGGGCCGGGAGGGGCGGCAATCGCCGGGCTTCTCGAGGGACCTCTCCGATAGACTCCGCCCTCCCATGAGGGACACGTTCCTCCCCTTCGCTCGCCCCTGGATCGGCGAGGAGGAGATCGCGGAGCTTTCCGACACGCTGCGCTCCGGCTGGATCACGACGGGGCCGAAGGTCGAGCGCTTCGCAGCGGCCTTCGCCGAGTACGTCGGCGGCAGGTACGCCGTGCCCGTCTCCTCCGCGACCGCGGGTCTGCACGTGGCGCTGCTCGCCCTCGGGGTCGGGCCCGGCGACGAAGTCGTCACGACACCCATGACCTTCGTCGCGACCTTGAACACGATCGTCCACTGCGACGCGCGGCCCGTGCTGGCCGACATCGACGCCGCGACACGGAACATCCGCGTCGAGGAGATCGAGCGGCGCCTCTCCCCGCGCACGAAGGCGATCGTCCCGGTCCATTACGTCGGGCAGCCGGCGGACCTCGATCCGATCCTGGAGCTCGCCGCCTCCCGCGGCGTGGCGGTGCTGGAGGATGCGGCGCACGCCGTGGGCGCGGAGTACAAGGGGCGGCGCATCGGGTCCTTCCCGACCACTTCCGTCTTCTCCTTCCACCCGAACAAGAACATGACGACGGGGGAGGGCGGCATGATCGTGACCGAGGACGAGGAGGTCTTCGAGAAGGCCTCGCTGCTGAAGTTCCACGGCATGGACCGGGAGTCCTGGAAGCGCTTCGCCCGGGCGGGCAGCCCCCGCTACGACGTCGCCGTGCCCGGCTTCAAGTACAACATGATGGACATCCAGGCGGCCCTGGGGCTCCACCAGTTGAAGCGCCTGGAGGGGTTCCTCCGCGAGCGGGAGCGGCTGGCGGCGCGCTACGGCGAGGCGCTGGCGGACGCGCCGGGGCTGCTCCTGCCGCAGCGGGTCTCCTACCCGGTCCGGCATGCCTGGCACCTGTACACGCCTCTGGTGGATGTCGACCGGCTCGCGATCGACCGGGACCGCTTCATGGAGGAGTTGAAGAAACGCAACATCGGCACAGGCCTCCACTACACCGCGGCCCACGAGTTCTCCTTCTACGCCTCGCGGTTCGGCTGGCGGCCCGAGGACTTCCCCGAGGCGCACTACGTCTCGGAGCGGATCGTCTCGCTCCCGCTCTTCCCGGGGCTGACGGAAGCGGACCAGGACGACGTGGTGGAAGCGGTCCGGGAGGTCCTTCGGAAGTTCGGCCGTTGACTTCCCGGCGGCGCGACCTGGCTTAAGATCGGCAGGAGCGTCCGATGACCGAGCCTCGAGATCGATCGCGGCGCGCCCGTGCGCGCCCTGCGGACCCGGGAGGGACTTTGCGATGAAGGTCTCGGTCGTCGTCCCCGTCTACAACGAGGAGGGGAACCTGCCGGCGCTCTTGCCGCGGCTCTCCGCGGCTCTGGAGTCGACCGGCCACGCCTGGGAGGTCCTCTTCGTGGACGACGGCAGCCGCGACCGGTCGCTCGAGATCCTGAAGGAGTGGGCGCGGCGCCACCCGGAGCGCGTGCGCGTCATCGAGCTGTCGCACAACTTCGGGCAGCACCAGGCGATCCTGGCCGCCTTCCGCGACGTGACGGGAGACGTCGTCGTCACGCTCGACGCGGACCTGCAGAACCCGCCGGAGGAGATCCCGAAGCTGCTCGCCAAAGTGGCCGAGGGGTACGACCTGGTCGGCGGGGTGCGCCTGGGGAGGCAGGACCCGGCCTTCCGGCGCCTCGCGTCGGCGGTCGTCAATCGCATCAGCGTCGCCATCACGCGCCTCCGGCTCACCGACTTCGGCTGCATGCTGCGCGCCTACGCCCGCCCGGTCGTGGACGAGATCAACGATTGCGACGAGGCCTCGACCTTCATCCCGGCGCTCGCGCAGAGCTTCGCCCGCCGCCCCACCGAGGTCGAAGTGGCTCACGCCCCGCGCCAGGCGGGGCGCTCGGCCTACTCGCTCTATCGCCTGATCCGCTTGAACTTCGACCTGATGACCGGTTTCTCCATCGTGCCGCTGCAGGCCTTCGGCTTCTTCGGCACGCTGGTCGCCCTGGGCGGGATCGCCTTCGGCCTCTTCCTCCTCGTGCGGCGGCTTTTCGTGGGGGCGGAGGTGGAGGGGGTCTTCACCCTCTTCGCCATTCTCTTCACGCTGCTCGGCGTCGCGATGGCCGGGCTCGGGATCGTGGGCGAGTACGTGGGGCGCATCTACCAGCAGGTGCGCGGCCGGCCGCGCGTCCGGGTGCGCCGGGTCTACGGCCTGCGCGCCGACGAGGCCAGCGCCTCCCGCCTCCCGCCTCCCGCCTCACGGGCAATCCGATGACCCGCATCGCCGTCTTCGCCTACTCGGAAACGGGATACGAGTGCCTCAAGTTCCTCCTCGACCGCGGGGAGAAGGTCGCTCTCGTCGTGACGCACCCCGATGCCGCGGGGGAGGAGATCTGGTTCCCGAGCGTGGCGGAGCTGTCGCGCTCGCGCGGGATCGAGCCGGTCCTGGCGGGCGCCCCTGACGCGGCGCTGGCGGCGCTGGTCAAGGCCGCGGCGCCGGATCTGCTATTCTCCTTCTACTTCCGCTACCTGCTGCCCTCCGAGATCCTCGCCGTGCCGCCCCTGGGGGCCTACAACCTGCACGGCTCGCTGCTGCCGAAGTACCGCGGGCGGGCGCCGGTCAACTGGGTGGTCG